>CANNKR010000102.1 GCA_947504615.1 Gemmatimonadota bacterium
AACACGGAGACCGGAGGGGCGCGGAGGGCCACGGAGTACTGCTACTGCTTTTCTTGGGGGCTTGTGCGGATGGTACTGTCCGCCGGGCCCCTTTGAATTTTGTTGTGGCAGTACTCCGTGGCCCTCTGTGTTCCTCATTTTCCTCCGTGTTAAAAGAACCAATCCATCATCCGTCCTAAAAACTGGACAGAACCTTCCAGCGAGGCGGACAGTTTGCAGGGCGCCCGGTTTTGGTAAATCGTTATCAATAAATGATTTGCCGTTTCCTGGAACCCATGGAACCTGTGGTATGAACCCTGCTCTATACCTGTGGCAGACACGGTCTCGTGCCCCAGGAGGAGTAGATGCAACAGGCGGCCCTCAAGTTCACCCAGGCGAAGCCCCTTGGTCGGGCGGAGCTTCAGGAACTCGACGACAATGAGCTGGTCATTCTGTACCTGGGTGGCACCAGCCGCGCGTTCGACCTGCTGGTCGAGCGGTATCAGACCCGCCTGCTGAACTTCGTGTATCGCACGGTCGGCGACCGGGAGCGGGCGGAAGACCTGGTGCAGGAAGCGTTCGTGCGGGTCTATCGTCACCTGGCGCGCTTTGACCAGTCCAAGAAGTTCTCGACCTGGGTCTACACCATCGCGTCGAACCTGGCGAAGAACGAGCTCCGCAACCGCGCGCGCAATCCGCTGGTCTATTTCCAGACGATGACGTCGGGGTGGGAAGACGAGGATCGTCCCTTGGAGTTCGAAGATCCCAGTGCCCGTCCGGACGACGCGTTCGACCGCCGTCATCTGCGCGAGCAGGTGGATGCCGCGGTGCTCCGCCTTCCCGTACATCACCGGCAGGTCTTCGTGCTGCGGGAGCTGGAAGGGCGTTCGTACGAGGAGATCGCCGAGATGACCAAGTGCAACCTGGGCACGGTGAAGTCGCGGTTGAACCGGGCGCGGTCGGCGTTCGCGGAAATCCTGGGGCCGCAGTTGTAACTGAAGAAACGACAGAGAACGACAGAGAACGACAGAGAACGACAGAGAACGACAGAAACGACAGGGTGGAACCCTTGGTGGGGCGGCGGGTATCGATGGTCGATGCCTCGCCGCCCTTCTTGTTCTTGCCGAGTGTTCCGGCGCCAGCACGCCGAGTTCACGGACGGATTCCTCTCCGAGGAATCGTCGTCTGCCATGCAAGCGCACCTGGAGACCTGCCCGGACTGCGCGACGCGTGACGTGCGGGTGCGCCGCTCGCTTCTGGCGTTGCAGGTGCTCCGGACCATCGAGCCGTCCGCGGACTTCCGCCGGCGCCTGTACGAGCGTCTGGCCCAGGAACTTCCCGAGTTGCCGGTGACGCGTCCGTCGGGTGTGCGGTGGGGGGTAGCCGGCGTGCTGGTGGCGGCCTCGCTCGTACTGCTGGCCATTGGCGGGGCGCGTACTGGGCTGCATCTCGCGAACCCGGTGCCCCGGATTCCGATGCTTGCCCTGTCGCCCAGTGGGATGGCGCCCAGTAGCGTGGCGCCCAGTAGCGTGGCGCCCGGTAGCGTGGCGCTGGGTAGCGTGGCGCTGGCGGGGCCTGCGCCGACCTTGGCTTCGATTCAGCCCGCGCCAACCCCGGTGTCGATTGAGCCCGCTCGGCCAGCAGCGCGGCCCACCCCGCGGTTTGAGGCGGTGGCGAGCGCGGGATCGATGCGGCGCGTGTCGGCTCCGAGGGCTTCGCTGGCTCGGCCCACGCTGCAAGCGGTGCGTCTGCAAACGACGAGCTATCTGGGACAATAGGTCGGCAAGGCAGGCGTCGGCGGGGTATAATTCCCCCCGATGCCCGCCGCCACACCTCGTGCCCTCAAGGGCGCTATCGACGCCGGGTCCTTGGACCCGGTGTACGTGCTGCACGGCGACGAGGACTACCTCAAGGACGACCTGCTGCGGCAGTTGCTCGCGCGCGCGGTCGATCCGGCGCTGCGCGACTTCAACGTGGATATTCGCCGAGGATCCGACCTGGACGCGGCGGGACTGCGGAGCATCCTCGAACAGCTGCCGATGATGGCCGAACGCCGCGTGGCGGTGATCCGCGATCCGACGGCGATGAAGAAGCCGCCCTTGGCGGTGCTCGACAAATATCTGTCCACCCCATCGCCCGACACGGTGCTGGTGCTGGTAGTGCCGGCCGGCGAGGAGCCGGACAAGAGCTGGCCGGCGCGCAGCACCACGGTGCTGTTCAATCCGCTCACCGACGAACAGGTGAGCAAGTGGATCACCCGTCACGTGCAGACCGAGCTGCACGGGAGCATCGAGGCGAGCGCGTCGTCGATGCTGGCGATGCACGTGGGGAACGATCTGGCGCAGATCGCCGGCGAACTGGACAAGCTGGTGAGCTACACCAACGGCGCGGTCATTGATGATGCGGCCGTGCAGGCGGTGGTCGGCATCCGGCATGGCGAGACGCTGGCCGACCTCCTGGATCGCGTGGCGGTGCGCGACGCGCCGGGGGCGCTGGCGATGCTCTCACGCGTGATGGCACAGCCGAAGACAGGAGGCGTGCCGGTGGTGATGGCCCTCACGGCCCAGGCGTTTGCGCTGGCGTGGGGATCGGCAGCGCGCGCCGGGGGAATGAACCAAGGGGTGCTGTCGCGCGAGTACTTCAATGTGCTGAAAGAAGGCGGCGCCTTCGTGGGACGTCCGTGGGGCGAAGCGGTGCAGCACTGGATCAAGGCGCTGCCGCTGTGGGATGCGGCGCGCTGCGACCGCGCGCTCGACCTGCTGCTGACGGTCGATAAAGCGCTGAAGGACACGAAGGCGTCGTCGGAAGAGCAGGTGGTGGAGACGCTGGTGCTGGCGTTGTGTGTTTGAAACGAAGAGCGCACGAGCGCACGAGCGCACGAGCGCACGAGCGCATGAGCGCGCGAATGACAGACTACTGCGGGTATCTGTGTTGAAGAGACTACTCCTATTCCTTTTCCTGGTTGGCGGCCCGGCGTTTGCGCAGGGGGCGCCAGATCCGTTTGCGCGTGCGCGACGGCTGGTGAACGACGGCGAGGCGAAGGCGGGGCGGGCGGTGGTCGACTCGATGCTGGGCGCGGCGGTGCCGAACTCGCCGGAATACGCCGAGGCGCTGTACTGGCGCGGGGTGCTGGGCGAGGAGGGCGAAGGGGCGCGACTGGATCTGCTGCGCGTGGCGATCGAGTTTCCGCTGTCGCCACGGTCGGCCGACGCGTTGCTGCGACTGGCACAGCTGGAGTTCACGCGCGGCGATCGCGTGGCGGCACGGCGCCATCTGGACCAGCTGTCGCGCGACCATCCGGATGCGCCATCGCGGGCGGCCGCACGCTACTGGACGGGGCGCGTGCTGCTGGAAGACGCAAAGCCGGCGGAGGCGTGCATCGCCTTGCGCGATGCGCAGCGGCTGGCAGCGGCGGGCGACGTGGAACTGATCAACCAGATCGACTACTACGCCCGTCCCTGCGCGGCGAGTGACGCGGCGGCCGCAGACGACGAGCGACGGAAGATCGAAGAGAAGGCGCGCGCGGATTCCTCCGCTGCCGCCGACTCGGCGGCACAAGCGGCTCGGCGTTCGGCGTCGGGCGGACGATCAGATGCCAAGGGCAAATGGTCGGTGCAGGTGGCGGCGTACAGTGATCACGACAGCGCATTGTCGCTGGTGCGCAAGCTGAAGGCGCGCGGGTTCGAGGCGCGGGTGACCACCGACAAGCCGTGGCGCGTGCGCGTGGGGCGCTACGCCACACGTGGCGCAGCGGCCGACGTGGCCCAGCGGTTGAGCTCCAAGGGGTCGAAGGCGATGGTCGTGGAAGCGGAGCGGCGGTGAGCCGCGATCAGACGACGCCGCTGATGCAGCAGTACCGGGAGATCAAGGCGCGGCACCAGCACGCGATCCTGTTCTTCCGCATGGGCGACTTCTACGAAATGTTTTTCGAAGACGCCGAGACGGCATCGCGCGTACTGGGCCTGACGCTGACGGCCCGTGGCGACGGCGTGCCGCTGGCGGGCGTGCCGGTGAAGGCGGCGGGTGATTATCTGCGTCGCCTGGTGCAGCAGGGATTTCGCGTGGCCATCTGCGAGCAGGTGGAAGATCCCAAGCTGGCCAAGGGGATCGTCAAGCGCGAAGTCATCGAGACGGTGACCCCGGGCGCTGCGTACAGCGATGACCTGCTGGACGGGGGGCGCAATAATTTTCTCTGTGCGGTGCGCGTAGAAGGCGCGCAGCTTGGCGTGGCGGCAGCGGACCTCTCGACCGGCGAGTTTCGCCTGGTGCTCGGCCGGCGCGACGACGCCAATGCGGTGCTCAGCCGGCTGACGCCGCGCGAAGTGCTGGTGGTGGCGGGTGATGCGGCTTCTCAGGACGCGCTGCACGGACTCGACGTGCTGCTGACCGAACGCGAAGCGTGGGAGTTCGACGCGGGGCTGGCGCATGACGCGCTGGCCCAACATTTCCGCGTGGCCTCGCTGGAAGGATTCGGCGTGGGCGCCGCCGACAGTGTGGCGCTGGGAGCCGCGGGCGCACTGATGCGCTACCTGCGCGAACTGCAGCCGGGTGGCGTCCCGCATCTGGCGCGGCCGACCGTCGAACGACCGGGCGGCACGATGCCGCTGGACGAAATGACGCGCCGCAATCTGGAACTCGTGGAGTCGCTGCGCGGGGGCGACACAGCAGGCACGCTGCTCAGTGTGCTGGATCGCACGCAGACGCCCATGGGCGCGCGCGCCCTGCGCCAGTGGATCCTGGCGCCGCTCACCGATCACGCGGCCATTGAAGCGCGGCTGGATGCGGTAGGTGCCTGGGTGACCGACACGACGGCGCGCACGGCACTGCGCGAGGCGCTGGATGGCGTGCGCGACGTGGAACGGCTCGCGGGCAAGACCGCGGCCGGGCGCGCAACTCCGCGCGACCTGCGCGCGCTGGGGGATTCGCTCTGCCGGTTGCCGGCGGTGCACGCGGCGCTCGTGCGCGTCGACGCGGCGGGGCTGTTGGCGACCGTGCGCGCCACGTGGGACGACGCGGCATCGGTGGCGCAGGCGATCACGACGACACTCGTGGCGCGGCCGCCGCTGACGATCGGCGATGGCGAGACGATTGCCCCGGGGGTGGATGCCGCGCTCGACGAACTGCGCGCCATCGCAACCGGTGGCAAGGATGCGATTGCCGCGTTGCAAGCCGAAGAACGGGCGCGCACGGGCATTGGGTCGCTGAAGGTCGGGTACAACCGCGTGTTCGGCTATTACATAGAAATCACGAACGCCAACAAGGGGCTGGTGCCCGCGGATTACCAGCGGCGACAGACGCTGACGGGGGCGGAACGCTACGTGACGCCAGCGCTGAAGGAGTTTGAGGAAAAGGTGCTGCACGCCACGGAGCGCACCGAGCAGCTGGAACGCGAGCGCTTTGAATCGTTGCGCGCGGCGATTGCTGCAGAGATCGCTCGACTGCAGGGGGTGGCGACGACGCTGGCCCAGCTGGACGTGCTGGCCGCGCTGGCCGACGTGGCCGCGCGCGAGGGTTATGTGCGCCCCGAGGTGAGCGACGACTTTGCGCTGGAGATCACCGGTGGCCGGCACCCGGTGGTGGAGCGCATGATGCCGCGCGACCAGTTCATTCCCAACGACGTGTCGCTGACGCCCGATGCGCGGATGATCATCCTCACCGGCCCGAACATGGCGGGCAAGAGCACGATCCTGCGCCAGATCGGGCTGATCGCGCTGATGGCGCAGATGGGGAGCTACGTGCCGGCGACGCGCGCGCGGGTGGGAATCGCCGACCGGGTGTTCACGCGCGTGGGCGCCAGCGACAACCTGGTCCGCGGGCAATCCACGTTCATGGTGGAGATGTCGGAGACGAGCGCGATCCTGCACACGGCGACGGCGCGCAGCCTGGTGCTGCTGGACGAGATCGGGCGCGGCACGTCGACGTGGGACGGGGTGAGCATTGCGTGGGCGGTGAGCGAGCACCTGCACGACGGCGTGGGGTGCAAGACGGTGTTCGCGACGCACTATCACGAGCTGACGCAGCTGGCCGACGAATTAGTAGCAGTTCGCAACTATAACGTGTCGGTGAAGGAAGTGGGGGACGAGATCCTCTTCCTGCACCGGCTGCAGCCGGGGGGCGCGGACCGGTCGTATGGCATTGAAGTGGGGCGCCTGGCGGGGCTGCCGGCGCCGGTGATTGCCCGGGCCCGCGCGCTGCTGCGGCTGCTCGAGGGCGAAGACCTGGCGGCAGCGCTGGCGGGGCACGCCCCCAAGCTGTCGCGCCCAAAGGCGCCGGAGACGTCGCAACTGGGGTTGTTCGGGTCGGGCGTCCCGCACCCACTGGTGGAACAGCTCGCCGCGCTCGATACCAATCAGATGACGCCGCTCGACGCGCTGGCTCGGCTGGCGACGCTGGTGGCGGATGCGAAACAGACGGTGGACGGTAGACGGTAGACGGTAGACGGTAGACGGTAGACGGTAGACGGTGGACGGTAGACGGTAGACGGTAGACGGTGGACGGTAGACGGTAGACGGTAGACGGTAGACGGTGGACGGTAGGCGAACGGCGGGGCGTGACATTTCGTAACATTCTCAGAGACGTACCAACTACCCGAGCATCATCCCATGACTGAGCACGAGCGCAACCGCAAGCCATACGACAACGTCCTGCAGACGATCGGCTGGACGCCGCTGATTCGCCTGACCCGCGTCACCAAGGGGATCGTGACGCCAGTGTACGGCAAGGCGGAGTTCTTCAATCCGGGCGGGTCGGTGAAAGACCGCATCGGGTTGCCGATCATCGAGGCCGCGGTCCGGTCGGGGGCGCTCAAGCCGGGCGGAACGATCGTCGAGGGAACCTCAGGCAACACGGGCGTGGGGCTGGCGCTCGCGGCCGCGCTGATGGGCTACAAGTGCATCTTCACGATGCCCGACAAGATGTCGCAGGAAAAGGTGCGACTGCTCAAGGCCTTTGGCGCCGAAGTCATCATCACGCCCACCGCCGTGCCGCCGGATCATCCGGACAACTACGTGATGATGGCCAAGCGGATTGCCAAGGAAACGCCCAACGCGGTCTTCGCCAACCAGTTCTACAACGAAGCGAATCCGGACGCGCACTTCGCGAGCACGGGCCCCGAGTTGTGGGAGCAGACGTCGGGCAAGATCACGCACTTCGTGGGCGCGGCAGGGACGGGCGGCACGCTCACCGGCACGGGGCGCTACCTGAAGTCGAAAAACCCCAAGGTGCAGATTGTCGGCGGCGATCCGCAGGGATCGATCTTGGCCGAGCATTGGCGCAGCCAGGGGGCGAATACGGTGGAGGGCGCTCCGTACAAGGTGGAAGGCATCGGCCAGGACAAGGTGCCGGGGACGCTCGACATGAGCGTCATCGATGAATACCAGGCCGTGAGCGACCGCGACGCCTTTGCCATGGCGCGCCGGCTGACGCGCGAAGAAGGGATGTTCGTGGGCGGCTCGTCCGGGTTGATCACGCACGTCGCACTGAACGTCGCGCGCCGCGTGAACGACCCGAACGCGCTGGTGGTGACCTTCCTGTGCGACACGGGCGAACGCTATCTGTCGAAGCTGTACAACGACGAATGGATGCGCGAGAACCAGATGCTCGACAGCGAAAAGTCGACGCTGGGGCAACTGCTGGGCGCCAAGACGGGCGACACACCGCTGGTGGTGAGCACGGCCGCAGGCGCGACGGTGCGGCAGGCGCTGCGCCTGATGAGCCTGCACGACGTGTCGCAGCTGCCGGTGATGGACGGCAGCAACTGCGTGGGGTCGGTGAGCGAGGGCGTGCTGACGTCCAAGGGACTCGAAGATTCCAAGGTGCTCGACCGCTCGGTGGGCGACGTGATGGACGGACCGTTCCCGGTGGTGGATGACGGGCAGACGGTGGACAGCGTGGTGAAGCTGGTGAGCAAGAGCAATCCGGCGGTGCTGGTGCGGCGCGATGGCGTGATCGCCGGCATCCTGACGCGCTCGGACCTGCTGCACTTCCTGATGGCGCGGTGACGGCATGAAGATCACGGTGATGCTGGGCGGTGCGTCGGCCGAACGCGATGTGTCGCTGGCGTCGGGCGCGCGCGTGGTGGCGGCGCTGCGCGCCAACGGGCACGCGGTGACGCCGCTCGATCCGGCGATGGGCGTGCTGAGCGAGACCGCGTTCACCGACCTGGTGCACGACGCGATGAAGCGCGAGCCGCCGACACTGGCGGAGCTGCGCCGCTTCGAAAAGTCGCCGCTGAGCCCGATCCTGACGACGCTGCCGGCGGTGCGCGAAGCGGACGTCGTGTTCCTGGCGCTGCACGGCGGGCAGGGCGAAGACGGCACGCTGCAGGCGATGCTCGACGCGGCGCAGGTGCGCTACACGGGGAGCGGACACCTGGCGAGCGCGCTGGCCATGGACAAGGATTTATCGAAGACGCTGTTCCGTTCGGCGGGGGTGACCACGGCTGACTGGCTGATGGCGCCGGCCACCGCGGAACAGGTGAGCGACGCGCTGTCGTGGCCGGTGATCGTGAAGCCGTCGAAGCAGGGGTCGACGGTGGGGCTGCACAAGGTCAACGGGCCGGAGGAGCTGACGGCGGCCGTGGCGGACGCGTTCCTGTACGACGACGAAGTGATGATCGAGCGGTTCATCCCCGGGCGCGAACTGACCGTCGGCATCCTGGGTGACGACGCGCTGCCGGTGGGCGAGATCATTCCGCAGCACGAGCTGTATGACTATGAATGCAAGTACACGGCGGGAATGGCGCGCGAGGAATTTCCGGCCAAGCTGACCTCGTCGCAGCGGTCCATGGTGCAGGCGCAGGCTCGGCGCGCCTTTCGCGCGCTGAAGCTCGCCGGGTACGCCCGCATTGACTTCCGCATGATGGATGACGGAACATTCTATTGTCTGGAAGCGAATACGCTTCCGGGGATGACCGAGTTGAGCCTTATTCCGCAGGCGGCGGCGGCATCGGGGATTTCATTTCCAGCACTGTGCGAACGCATCGTGCAGTTGGCCTTGCAGACGAAGGGAGGGAAGTCCTGATGACGATACCGCGGATGGCCGCAGCCGCGCTGGCCGGAGTGCCGGCGGCGGTGCAGGCGCAGGGAATCTGGGCGGGGCGTCGGCAACTCTTTGTGCGCTTTGCCGGCGAGGCCGAAACCGCGACGATGTACACGTCGACGGCGCTGCTGAAGGAAATCGCGCGGCAGCTGACACGCTCGGCGTTTCACTCGATCGCCATTGGTGGCCGCGATCCGATGGGGAATCTCGAGTTCCTGCTGGCGAGCTTTGGCGACACGCCGTCGGCGCTGCCGTTGATGCTCGACAGCGATGGGCAGCGCCCCGAGGCGCTGGCGATGTTCGCCCCGCATCTGGCGCTGACCCAGGTGACGGTGGACTTCGTGGGGCCCGACGGTATGCGCGCGAGTGCCATCGAGACGCTGGCGGCCGCGGCGGGCGCTGGGTGCGCCCACGCGCTGGTGCTGAACCCGCGGGAAGACACGAGCGACGGCCAGTTGCTGCGGCTGATCGAGCAGGCGCATACGACGAGTGCGGATACCCAGGTGCTGATCCATCCGTTCATGACCGGGGAGCCCCCGATGCTCGACCGCCGCTGGTCGACGCTGCTCGAGCAGGCAATGGCGCTGCACGCGGATACCCGTTTGGCGCTGCGCCTCCCTGCACCTGCGGGCCTGCGCTAACGATATTTCAGGCATGAACAACGCCCCGCCCTCCCACGCCGAGTTCCGGCCGTCCCGCCACGTAGGCGTGGCGGTCGCGTGGCTGTTGGGGATCAACGTTGCCGTCTACTTCCTGCAGCTGACGGTGGTGCACCCGAGCGACATGATTGGCGCGCTCGGGTTCCACTCGCGGGACCTCGGCAGCCTGGGGCGCGCGTGGTGGTCCATTGGCACCTACATGTTCGTGCACGGGGGCTTCTGGCACCTGGCGCTCAACATGTACACGCTGTGGCTCTTCGGGCCGCGCGTCGAACTGGCCTGGACGCCGAGCGAGTTCACGCGCTTCTACCTGTTCTGCGGACTGGGCGGCTGGTTCCTGCACCTGTTCATGCCGGGCGACGGCGTGCTGATTGGCGCGTCGGCCGCGGTGATGGGCGTGATGCTGGCCTACGCCACGCTCTGGCCACATGAGCTGGTGTACCTGTTCGGCGTGGTGCCGATCACGGTGCGCTGGCTGATGGTGCTGGTGGTGCTGACCAATCTGGTGGGCGGCGTCTCGGCTACACCGGACAGTGGCGTGGCGTATCTGGCGCATCTGGGCGGACTGGGCGCGGGGTACCTGTACCTGCGCACCTCCGCGGCGATGAGCCTGACGAAGCTGCGGCGCCACGTGGAACAGGTGCCGGACATTCCCGAGGAAGAGCTGCCGCGCGCGGTGCCGAAGTCGCAGCGTCCCCCGCGCGGCCGTGATGCGGACGATGCGGTGGCGCGCAGCAAGGCGATGACGTCGCGTCGTCGCACGACCACCACACGCACCCGTCCGGCCGATGTGCCGGTGGCCGGAACTCCCGACGCGTCGACCCTCGACCGCGTGCTCGACAAGATTTCCGCCGAAGGGCTGGCCAGCCTGACGCCGGAAGAACGCCAGCTGCTCGACGATGCGTCGAAGCGGCGCCGCCAGGACTAAGATGCCACGCACCGACCTGCTGGAGACCTTCGCGAACCCGTATCCGGGGCGCGATTACGAGATTCTCATGACGTGCGACGAGTTCACGTCGCTGTGCCCGACGGGCGGCATCGAGACGGACGCGGCGGACCTGCACTTGCTCACGGGCGGCGCGCCGGACTTCGGCACGATTCACATCACGTACACGCCGGCGGCGTCGTGCCTGGAGTTGAAGAGCCTGAAGCTCTATCTGTGGAGCTTCCGCAACGACGGCATCTTCTACGAGCGCGCGGTGAACCGCATCCTCGATGACCTAGCGGCCGCGTGCGAACCCTCGTCGATGACGGTGGTCGGCGACTTCAATGTGCGCGGCGGGATCAAGAGTGTGATTACGGCGCGGTATTCGGCTGCCGTGTAGTGCTGCGTTTTCTGGTTCGGTTTCTTCAACACGGAGACCGGAGGGGCGCGGAGGGCCACGGAGTACTGCAACTGCTGGGGTAACTGCAACGGCTAGGGTAACTGCTACTGCTACGGCAAAAGCTTCAAGGGGGCGCGGCGGACAGTAC
>CANNKR010000103.1 GCA_947504615.1 Gemmatimonadota bacterium
CTGACGCATGCCGACACCGAAGCCCAGGTAGCCTGGATGGCCGACAAGGTCGCGGGCCTCCGCCTCTTCGGCGATGCCGAGGGGAAGATGAACCTCGGCCTCGAGGACGTTGGTGGCGCCGTGCTCGTTGTCAGTCAGTTCACGCTCTACGGCGATGCGCAGAAGGGGCGGCGTCCCAGCTTCATCGATGCCGCGCGCCCCGAACTGGCCGTGCCGCTCTACGAACGCTTCGTGGCGCTGCTCCGCGAGCGCGGCCTGCGCGTGGAGACGGGCGAGTTCGGCGCCATGATGGACGTCGAACTCGTCAACGACGGGCCCGTGACGCTCTGGCTGGAGCGCTGAGACGCGCCGCGCTCAGGCCGACGCGACGAGCGCTTGCTCGATGTCGGCGATGATGTCGCTGATGTGCTCCAGCCCCACCGACACCCGCACCAGCCCCGGCACGATGCCCACGGCCTGCCGCTCGTCTTCCGTGAGCTTGGAGTGCGTCGTTGAGGTGGGATGCGTGACGATGCTTCGGGTATCGCCCAGGTTGGGCGAGTGCGAACACATCTGCAGGGCGTCGATGAAGCGGCGGCATCGCTCGATGCCGCCGCGCAGCACCAGCACCACGATGCCGCCGCCCTGTGACATCTGGGCGCGGGCCAGCGCGTGCTGCGGATGCGAGGCGAGGAACGGATACCGCACCTGCTCCAGCGCCTCGTGACCTTCGAAGTGGGTGGCCAGCGCGAGCGCATTCTCGCAATGGCGGTCCAGGCGCACCGCGAGCGTCTCCAGACTCTTGCTCAGCACCCAGGCATTGAACGGCGACAGCGAGGGCCCCGTGTGCCGCGCGAAGAATCGCGCTTCCGCCACCAGCGCCTTGTCGCCGATGATGGCCCCGCCAAGCACGCGCCCCTGCCCGTCGATCCACTTGGTGGCCGAGTGCACCACCAGGGATGCGCCGAAGGCGAGCGGGCGCTGCAGGTAGGGCGTGGCAAAACAGTTGTCGACGATCAGCGGGATGCCGCGCGCCCTCGCCAAGGCGCCCAGTCGCGCCAGGTCGAGCACGTCGAGCCCCGGGTTGGATGGGGTTTCGACGAAGAGCAGGCGCGTCTCGGGGCGCAGGGCGCCCTCCCACCCCGCGTCATCGGAGGCGTCCACGTAGGTGAACGACACCCCCCAGCGGGGGAGCAGGCGGGTGAGAATCTGATGGGTGCTGCCGAACAGCGACCGGCTGGCGACAATGTGGTCGCCGCTCTTCACGAGCGACGCGATGGCCGCATAGACCGCCGCCATGCCCGAGGCCGTAGCCAGCCCGTCCTCGCCCCCTTCCAGCAGGCAGAGCTTGCGCACGAACTCGTCCGTGTTCGGGTTCGAGTAGCGGCTGTAGACTGCGCCCTCGATCTCTTCGGAGAACAGGGCGCGGGCCTGCTCGGCATCGTCAAAGACGAAGCTCGACGTCAGGAACAGGGGCACGGAGTGCTCCCTGGCGTCGGAGCGCGGGGCCTGCGTGCGGATGGCGGCGGTTTCGAAGCGCTGGGTCTGGTCGGGCATCGGGCGAGGGTTAGGGCCAACTATATTCTATGCCCATGCATCCCTCCCTTGCAGTCATCCTGGCCTCGGCGTCGCCGCGGCGCCGCGAACTCCTGACGCTCATCGGCATCGCGCACGACGTGCGGCCGGCGGACATCGACGAGTCGGTCTTCCCGAACGAGGCGCCCGCGCCGCACGCCGAGCGGCTCGCGCGGGCCAAGGCGCATGCCGTGGCGGCAGAGTCCCCACACGCGGTGATCATCGCCGCCGACACCATTGTGGTGGTGGATGGCGACATCCTGGGGAAGCCTCAGGATGCTGCGCACGCGGCGGTCATGCTGCGTCGTCTGGCGGGGCGCGAGCACACGGTGTACACGGCCATCGCGGTGGCACGGGACGAGCGCACGGAGAGCGCGGTGGAGGACGTCCGGGTGACCATGCGCGCGCTGAGCGACGCCGAGATCGCGGAGTACATCGCCACCGGGGAGCCCATGGACAAGGCTGGGGCCTACGGCATCCAGGGCTACGGCGCGACGATTGTCGAGCGCGTGGACGGCGACTACTTCAGCGTGATGGGGCTTGGGCTGCGCCGTCTCGTGGAGCTGCTGGCGCGGCTTGGGGTCCGCTACGAGTTCGCCGCCGGCGTGGTGGACGCCGGCGGCGAGGACACCGCCTAGGCGGCCGGCACCTCGGCGGCGCCGGCAACCCGCCTGAAGATCACGCGATCAGCAGCTTGATCAGTTTCTTGGGCGACTTCGAGAGGTCGGCGAGCGTGTAGCGATCGAGGACGGCGAGAAATGCCTGCAGCCCTTCGTCCAGCACCCCGGCGAGTTGGCACGACGGGGCAATGGGGCAGCTGTTCTTCGCCTCGTCGAAGCACTCGACCAGGCGGAAGCTCTCTTCCGTCTCTCGTATCACGGCCCCGATGTTGATTTCCTCGGGCAAGCGGATCATGCGCACGCCGCCCCCGCGTCCCCGCATGGTCTCCAGGTAGCCCAGCCGTGCCAGGCGCTGCACGACCTTTACGAGGTGATCCTCGGAGAGGACCATACGGCGCGCGATCTCGCCGACGGTGGCCGACTCGCCCGGATGGAGGGCGAAATACGTCAGGCAGCGCAGGGCGTTATCGGTAAACCTGGTGAGATGCATATGGGGTCAACGCCTCAGGCGCTCGAAAGGTGCCGGAAGGATACCGGAAATGCCTAGGCAGAGGGCATCGGCTTTCTGCAGGACAAACGGCAAGGAGTTCCCCTACAAAACTTCAGGACGTTTTCTGACTCGCAAACTGGAATCAAACATACCACTATTATCAGGAACCGCCGCGCCTGGATGGCGGGGCTGCCCCCATCGATCTCCACGTCCTTCGAGGTCTCCTTCATGTTCACGCTCCCGAAGTTCCGCCATCTGGTTGGCGCCGGCGCCCTCGCGTCGGTGGCGCTGCTGACCTTTGCATGCGCCACTCGGCAGGCGAGCAACGGGCTCGTCGCCGGTGACGCCGCGAAGGCCGTCTATGTTGCTCCCGGGCAGTATGACGAGTTCTATGCCTTCATGTCCGGCGGATTCAACGGACAGATCGGCGTCTACGGCCTCCCCTCCGGACGCCGCCTGAAGACCATCCCGGTCTTCGCGCAGTATCCCGAGAACGGCTACGGCTACAGCGAAGAGACCAAGCCGATGCTGAACACGTCCTACGGTTTCATCCCGTGGGATGACTCGCACCATCCGGCCCTTTCCCAGACCAACGGCGAGGACGACGGGCGCTGGCTGTTCATCAACGCCAACAACACCCCCCGCATCGCGCGCATCGACCTCACGCGCTTCGAGACCGAGGAAATCCTCGAGATCCCGAACGCCGGTGGCAATCACGGGTCGCCGTTCGTCACGCAAAACAGCGAATACGTCATGTCGGCGACGCGCTTCAGCGTGCCGGTGCCCAACACCGACATGCCGATCGCCGAATTCAAGAAGAGCTTCAAGGGGCAGATCTCCTTCATCCGCGCCGACCAGCCGGGGAAGATGCGGGTCGAGTTCCAGATGGTCATGCCGGGCTTCAATTACGACCTGGCCCGCGCCGGCAAGGGGCCGAGCAATGGCTGGGTGTTCTTCACGATGTACAACACCGAGCAGGCCAACTCGCTGCTCGAAGTGAACGCCTCGCAGAACGACAAGGACTTCGTGGCCGCCGTGAACTGGAAGGCGATCGAGGTCTGTGCCAAGGCCGGCAAGACGAAGAACGTGGCCGCCGAGTACATGCACAACTTCACGGATCCCTTTACGCGCCAGGCGGTCAGCGAGAAGGTGACGTCGGTCCCGCAGTTCGCGGCCAAGGATTGCCCCGGGGCGGTCTACTTCATGCCGACGCCGAAGTCGCCGCACGGCGCCGACGTCGACCCGACGGGCGAGTACATCGTGGCCGGCGGCAAGCTGGCGTCGGTGATCCCGGTGCACTCGTTCTCCAAGATGATCAAGGCCATCGAGGCGAAGGCCTTCGAAGGCGAGATCGAGGGGATTCCGGTGCTCAGCTACGCCGCGACGCTCGCCGGCGAGGTCAAGAACCCGGGCCTCGGCCCCCTGCACACCGAGTTCGACGGCAAGGGCTACGCCTACACCTCATTCTTCATCTCCTCTGAAGTCGTGAAGTGGAAGCTTGGCACCTGGGAAGTCGTCGATCGCGTGCCGACGTACTACTCGGTCGGTCACCTGATGATCCCGGGCGGCGGCACGATGAAGCCGAACGGCAAGTATCTGGTGGCGATGAACAAGATCACCAAGGACCGCTACCTCCCCACGGGCCCCGAACTGACGCAGAGCGCGCAGCTCTATGACATCTCGGGTCCGAAGATGAAGCTCCTGCTCGACTTCCCGACCGAGGGCGAGCCGCACTACGCCCAGGCGATCCTGGCGTCGAAGATCAAGGACCAGCAGGTCAAGTTCTACAAGCTGGCCGAGAGCAAGGCGCCGCACATGGTGCGTTCCGAGAAGGAGACGGGCGTCAGCCGCGACGGCAAGACGGTGCACGTGCGCATGACGGCCATCCGGTCCCATTTCTCGCCCGACAACATCGAAGGCGTGCTCGTCGGGGATACGGTCCTCTTCCACATCACCAATCTGGAGCAGGACTGGGACGTCCCGCACGGCTTCGCGATCATGGGTGCGCAGAACGGCGAGCTGTTGATCATGCCGGGTGAGACGCGCACGCTGAAGTGGATCCCGCGGAAGGCCGGCATCTTCCCGATGTACTGCACCGACTTCTGTTCGGCGCTGCACCAGGAAATGCAGGGGTATGTGCGGGTCTCGGCGCCGGGGAGCAACGTGGCGCTGGTTGGCACGCTGTCCAAGGGGCCGCAGGCCGCGCCCAAGAAGGCGGACGGCGACAAGCAGAAGAAGTAGCAGGACCAGCGTGGGGGTGCGGCGGTCCCGTCGCCCGCCCCCTCGCTGTCCCCCCTCTTTCAACCCCCGCAACACCGTGCCCAAGTCTGCCCGCCTGCTCGTCGCCTTCGCCGCACTGCTCATGAGCCTGGGCTACCTGCTGCCGCTCTGGCGCGTGGACCTCGTGGCCCCGCAGTACCCGGAAGGGCTCGGGATTCTGATCAAGGTCAACACCGTCGTCGGTGTGAAGGAACAGGATCTCAACAGCATCAACAACCTGAACCACTACATCGGGATGAAGCGCATCGAACCGGATGCGATTCCGGAGTTGCGGTTCATGCCGGCCATCCTTGGCGGCCTCGTCGTCACTGCGCTGCTGGTGGCCGCGATTGGTCACCGCAAGGTCCTGTACGGTTGGTCAGTCGCACTCGGGACGGTGCTGAGCGCGGGGCTCTACGACTACTGGAAGTGGGGCTACGACTACGGCCACAACCTCGATGTCGACACGGCGATCATCAAGATTCCGGGCATGACGTACCAGCCCCCTCTGATCGGTTCCAAGCAGTTGCTGAACTTCACGGCCACGTCGTGGCCGGCCCCGGGCGGTTGGGGGCTGGTCATCGCCACGGTCCTCGTGGGCGTTGCCATCTGGCAGAGTCACCGGGCCTCGCTTCCCGCTCCGGCCGCCATCGCGTAGCACGCCGCTTCTCGTTCCCCTCCGAACCATGCGCCGACTCGTCCCCCCGCGTCGCCTCACGATCCTTGCCGTCGCCCTGCTCGCCGCGCTCTTCGCCGCCGCCTGTGGCGCGCGCGGCCCCGAGCCGATCGTGCTCAACGAAGATCCCTGCGACTTCTGCCGGATGACCATCTCCGACTCGCGTTTCGGCGGCGAGGTGGTGCTGGCCACCGGTCGTGTGAAGAAATTCGATTCCGTCGAGTGCCTCGCCAGTTGGGCGCGTTCCGCAGCCGGCAAGGGCGGCGGCACGCTCTACGTCATCGACCTGCAGCATCCCGGGTCCTTCGTGCCGGCGACCACGGCCGGTTTCCTGAAAGGCGCCACACTCAAGAGCCCGATGGGGCAGGCGATCCTGTCGTTTGCCGACACCGCGCGCGCCGAGCAGCAGCGCACGATGCTGGGCGGCACGGTGCTGACGTGGGCGCAGTTGCTCGCGGAATCGACTGCGCCGGGAACTCCGTGATGCGGAATGCCGTGATGCGGCGTGCCGTACTGACCGCGCTGCTGTCCCTGGCGGCGGCGTCGACCGCCCGCGCCACGGACCTGACGGTCGGCCCGGGCGCCCGCTTTGCCACCATCACGGCCGCACTTGCCGCCGCACAGCCCGGCGATCGCGTGCTCGTGCGTGCCGGGACGTACCGTGAGGCCACGCTGGTCGTGCGCACGCCGCGCCTGACGGTGCAGGGCGACGGGTGGCCCGTGCTGGACGGGCAGGGCGCGCGCGAGGTGCTGGTGATTGCCGCCGACGACGTCACGGTGCGCGGGCTCGTCCTCACGAACACCGGCGTGTCGAGCCTCGAGGATCGGGCGGGCATCCGCGCCCGCGACGCGCGCAACTGCGTGATCGAGCGCAACCGGCTGCGCGACAACCTGTGGGGGATCTACCTGCAGCGCGCCACGGACTGCATCGTGCGCGACAACGACATCGTGGCGCATGGCGCCAAGCAGACCGAAAGCGGCAACGGCATCCACCTCTGGTACTCGTCGGGCGCCCGCGTCGAGCGCAACCACATCCGCGGCCATCGCGACGGCATCTACTTCGAGTTCTCCACGCTCGGCGTCACGCGCGACAACGTCAGCGAGCAGAGCCAGCGCTACGGCATGCACTTCATGTTCAGCGATTCCTGCCGCTACGAGCGCAACATTTTCCGTGACAACAACTCGGGCGTGGCGGTGATGTACAGCCGCGGCGTGGTGATCCACGACAATCGCTTCGAGCGCTCCTGGGGGAGCGCCGCCTACGGCCTGTTGCTCAAGGACATCATGGGCGGCGAGATCAGCGACAACGTTTTCTCGCGGAACTCCACGGGACTCTTCGTCGAAGGATCGTCGCGGCTCGATGTGCGCGGCAACGAGTTCACGCAGAACGGCTGGGCGGCCAAGGTGCTCGCCGACGCCGACCAGAACCGGTTCACGGCGAACCGCTTTGCCGGCAACGCGTTTGACGTCACCACCAACTCCTCCAGCGCGAACTCGACCTTCGACGGCAACTGGTGGGACGAGTACAAGGGCTACGACCTGAATCGCGACGGTGTGGGAGACGTCGCGTTCCACCCGGTGCGCCTCTTTGCCCTCGTCGTCGAGCAGCATCCGGCGGCCCTGCTGCTGTTGCGCAGTCCGCTGGTCTCCATTCTCGATGCCGCCGAGCGGGTGCTCCCGGTGCTCACGCCGGAAGCGCTGGTCGACAAACATCCTCTCATGCGTCCCCCCCGATGATCACGCTCCAGACCATTCGCAAGCGCTTTGGTGCGCTCGACGTCCTGCAGGACGTCTCGCTCGCCCTGCGGTCGAGCGCCGTGACCGCGCTCGTGGGACCCAACGGGTCCGGCAAGACGACGCTCATCAAGATCGTGCTCGGGCTCACGCGCGCGGATCAGGGCACGTTGCACGTGGGCGGGCAACCGGCCGACGAGGCAGGCGACTACCGCCGCGCTATCGGCTACATGCCGCAGGCGGCGCACTTTCCGGTGAACCTTCGCGTCGGCGACGTGCTCGACCTCGTGGCGCAACTGCGTCCGGGCGAAACCGTCGATGACGACCTCGCGCGCGCCTACGACATGGCGGCGCTGAAGGACAAGTTCGTGGGGACGCTCTCGGGCGGCACGAAGCAGAAGGTGAATGCCGTCATCGCGTTCATGTTCCGTCCCTCGCTGCTCATCCTGGATGAGCCGACTGCGGGGCTCGATCCGCTCTCGTCGAACGTGCTGAAGGAAAAGGTCCGTGCGGTGCGCGCAGAGGGGCGCACGGTGCTGGTGACCTCGCACATCATGACGGAGCTGGAATCGCTGGCCGACGATGTCGCCTTCCTGTGCGACGGGCGCCTGCGCTATGCGGGGTCGATCGCGGACCTGCTGCGCACGACGGATGAGCGTTCCCTCGAGGAGGCCGTGGCGGCGCTCATGCGCGCCGAGCGCGCCGAACCGCGCTACGCGGCGCCCGAGGTGGACGGTGTGCGCGAGGCGCCCCGGTGGCTAGTGCCGGGCGCGGAGGGGGCCGTATGAACGTCGTCGCCCTGGTGCTGAACGCCGGCCTGCGCGACCTGTCGCGCAATCGCTGGATCGTCGCCTACACCCTGTGCTTCTTCGGCATCGCCGAGGGGCTGTTCTGGTTCGGCGGCACCGGGCCGCAGGTGCTGCTGAGCCTGCTGAACCTCGTGCTGCTGGTGCTGCCGCTGGTCGCGCTCGTCTTCGGCACGATTCACGTGTACGCCTCGCGCGAGTTCGTCGAGTTGCTGCTCGCGCAGCCAGTCCCGCGTCGGCAGCTCTTTGCCGGGCTCTATCTCGGCCTTGCCCTGCCGCTGGCCGGCGCCTTCGTGGTGGGAGCCGGAATCCCGTTCGCCGTGCACGCGCGGCAGGGAGCATCCCTCGGCGGTGTCGCGGCATTGCTCACCGCCGGCGTCGGGCTGTCGCTCGCCTTCGCCGCCATTGCCACCTGGATTGCGCTGCAGACCGACGACCGGCTCAAGGGCGTCGGGATCGCGCTCGCCACCTGGCTCGCGGCGACGGTCGTGTACGACGGCCTCGTGCTCGGTGCGGCGGCCGTGTTCGGCGACTACCCGCTCGAACGCCCGCTGCTCGGGCTCATGCTCGCCAATCCGGTGGACGTCGCGCGCGTGCTCGTGCTCACGCAACTCGATGTGTCGGCCCTCATGGGGTACACCGGTGCCCTGTTCCAGCACACGTTCGGCACGGTGCTCGGCACCGGCGTGGCGGCGACCGCGCTCGTGGCCTGGTGTGTCGTGCCGCTCGGCTTGGCCGAGCGCCTCTTTCGCCGTCGTGATTTTTAACCTGTTCACTTACTGACACTCAGGAGCATTGATGCGCCACATTCATCGTCTGACAGCACTCGTTGCCGTTGCCATTTTCACCGCCGCCTGCGGTGGCGGTGACAAGGCCGCGGCCGATTCGATGGCCGCCATGTCCATGTCCGCCGCCGGGGCGACACTGAACGGGCCGATCGAGCCTGCTGCCGGCGGCAAGGTCATCGAGATCATGATGACGACCAACGACCAGGGCAACTTCTTTGATCCGAAAGATATCGAAGCGAATCCGGGCGACGTGCTGCGGTACAAGCTGAACATCGGCGTGCACAACGTGAACTTCCTCGCCGACTCGAATCCCGGAAAGACGGGGCTCCCGCCGATGAGCGCCTTCCTCCAGCTCCCCGGCCAGACGCACGACGTCGCCGTGAGCTTTGCCGAAGGGACGTACTACTTCCAGTGCGATCCGCATGTCGCCCTTGGCATGAAGGGGTACGTGAAGGTCGTGAAGAAGTAGGGAGCACGGAAAGCGCCCGACGTCGAGTCGGGCGCGCGAGAACAGTACGCTGGTAGTTGGCCGTCGTTCGTCGTCAGATCCGGGGGGACACCTGGCGGCGGACGTTCGGTCAGCTACCAGCGTTCGCGTAGTGGTCCTTCCATCGCTGCACGCGGTCGAGGACGTCGTTCACCGTGATGCGCGGCATGCGGTCGCGCCGGTTCGCCATCGAAATGGGGTAGTCCTCGCCGGGCTCTCCGTAGGCGTCGATCATCAGGTCGCGGAACTTGCCGTATGGCCCCACGCGCCTGGGGTTGGAATACCCGATGAGGGAAATCACCGGCCGGTCGAGCGCCACGCTGATGTGCAACGGCCCGGTGTCGGGCGACAACACGAGAGCCGCGGCGTCGAAGATGCCGACGAGGCCGCGCAGTCCGCCCTGGCCCAGCGCACTGGCGGGCGCGATGCGTGCGTGGTCGAGGATCACATGCTCGGCGTGGAGTTCGCGCGGAGACCGGGCGCCCACCAGCACCGGTTGCAGTCCGAAGTCGCCGGACAATGCGTCGCAGACCTGCGCCCAGCGCTCGGGGATCCAGTCCTTCTGCGGCTTGCTGGTGGCCACCACCACAGGGACGATGGGGCGGTCGAAGCGCGAGACGAACTCGCGTTGCCACGCGCGCTCGGCGTCGTTCCACGGCCCCAGACCCCACGTCGCGGGTTCGTGCGGCACACCCATCCAGTCCGTGAACTCGAAGTACTGGTCCTGCACGTGTTGCATGGGGCGCGCGTGCACGCGGTCCGTGGTGAACAGCCAGTTGAAGTCGCGCGCCCGCGCGACGTCGAAGCCGAGCTTCACCGGCGCCCGGGTGAACCCCGTGATGACCCCCGCCTTGAAGTACACCTGCAGGTTCAGCACGAGGTCGAACTGGCGCGCGCGCAGCTGCTCGCGGATCTCCAGGAAGGCCGCCGCGCCCTTGGCGCGATCGAACAGCAGGATCTCGTCCACCATGGGATGTCCGCGCACGAGTGCGGCGGGGCCCGGCTGCAGCACCCACGTGATGCGCGCCGCAGGATACTGCCGCTTGATCGCGTGGATCACGGGGAGGACGTGTACGGCGTCGCCCACCGCGCTCATCATCACGATGCAGAGGCGGTCGAGCGGCGCGAACGGCGCGCGCGTCACCCGTCCACCCAGGCGAGCGTCGCCAGTCGCACCAGCGCGCGGTCGTCAAAGTCCAGGGCGTGCAGCGCGTTCCACTTGCGGGCCGAGCGTGCAAAGCGGGCAAAGTTCTGCGCCGACACGTGCGGGTCGTTCATGAAGGTCACGCGGTCGACGTCGAGCACGTAAGCCGTCACTGACGGGCCCTCGGTGGCCACGTAGACATTTTTGACGTTGAGGTCGGCGTGCTGCGCGTCGCAGCTCGAGAGGGCGCGCAGCAGCGTCGCCACCGCGTCGATGAGCGCATCGCGGGCGTCACCCGGCGGGGCCGCCCGCCACGCATCGGGGAGGTCGCGTCCTTCGGGCAGGCGCCGCGTCATCACGTCGCTGCGCGCGAGGACGCCGGCCACCCGATGTACGGCATAGGCGATCACCTCGGGGGTCATCACGCCAGCGCTCGCCAACTGCACCGCGGTGGCGAGTTCGCGCGGGGCTCGCGTCGGCATCGCGAACAGGTCCCCGGTGACGCTGGCGAAGAGGCCGCCGTGTCTGGTATGCCGCAC
>CANNKR010000104.1 GCA_947504615.1 Gemmatimonadota bacterium
CAGGTGCAGTCATCGTGGTTCCCGCTCGAAGATCGAAACCCGCAGACGTTCGTGCCGAACATCTTCCTGGCGAAACCCGCCGACTACCAAAAAGCGACCCAGCGCGTCTTTCACGCGCTGGGTCAGGCAAGCTTCGTGGAACTGCCGATCGTCAATCCGCGATGACGCCCTACTCAGGGCGTCGCGGCCACCGCGCTCTTGGCGCTCACCAGGCGTTCCAGCGCTGAGACGACGTCTGTCGCTCCCTGCGGAATGGCCTTGGTCTCGTCGATCGTCTTGACGAGTGCACGGGCATTCGCCACCGCGGTGGCCTGCTCGGCAGCCAGTGCGTGGCCGTCGAGCGTTACCGACCGTTCAAAGTGGTACGCACCGCGATCGATATCCTGCGCCACGACGGGAATCTGCTCGGGGCGCGGGCGGACCATGGCGGCCTTGGCGAGCTGCAGGTGATGCTCCGCGAGGATCCGGTCGATTTGCATGAGCGACTGGTCCAGCACCTTCACGTTGCCAACAGTCCCGGCGCGCAAGGCGGCCGCGAGTTTCTCCAGCTTTCCCTCAGCTTCAAGCAGGCGCGTGCCGACATCTTCATCGCGACAGCGACCGTATTGATTCCTGATGTGCAGGCTGGCAATGAGTGCCGTTTGTGCGGCGGCGCGTGGTTGTCCGGCGACGAACTGCTGACGCGCCTTGACGAAATCCGCCTCGGCATCTTGCGCGCGGAGGACGGCTGGCGTTGCCACAAGAAGGGCAGCGAACGCCGCAAACATTGAACGTGCTGACATGGGCACCTCGCGAAATCGGATGCCGCCACGCATCCCCGCAAACGCGCTCGAGTGGGCGCGTAGCCCCGGGGATCGCCGGACCCGTGCTCCCAAATTGAGACCGACCGCACTTCCCCGCAGTCGGGGGTTCGCAAGGGTGGCCGCAAGGGAAGACCCGACCCCGGAGGTGTGCGTCTGGCGCATCTCCTGCGGCCGTTGGATGTTTCCCGGATGCGCATCGGATTAGTAGGCTTCGCGGGGTCCGGCAAGACGACGGTGTTCAACACGCTCACCGGCCTCAACGTCCCCATAGGGTTCGGAGGCGAGGTGCATCTGGGAACGGTGAAGGTGCCCGATGCCCGGATCGACGCCCTCAGCGCCATGTTCTCGCCGAAGAAAACAACCTTCGCCGAGATCGTCTTCAGTGACATTCCCGGCGAGCACGGCGCCGAGCACAAGGGGCTTTCGGGCAAGGCGTTGCAGCAGATCCGCGACCAGGATGTGATCTGCCTCGTATTGCGTGCCTTTCCGAATCCGGCCCTGGACAAGGACGCCAATCCGGAAGGCGACTTCGAAGCCTTCGTGACCGAGTGCCTGTTTGCCGACCTTACGGTGATCGAGCGACGCCTGGATCGCGCCAAGAAGGAGAAGATGGACCCGCTCGAGGTGTCGGCGTTCGAGTTGATGAAGGCGACCCTCGAGGCGGAGCAGCCCCTGCGGTCGCTGCCGCCGCTGGCGCTGGACCGCAGCAAGCTGACCGGGTACGGATTCCTGACGGATCGTCCGCTGATGGTGGTGATGAATCGCAGCGAGCAGGAGGCAACGGAGCCGCTGCCGAAAGCCATCGCCGACCGACTGCCAGCGCTGCACGCCGCCGGGTTGGTGCTCAGCGCGAGCGTCGAAGCCGAAATTGCGACCATGGAACCCGCTGACCAGAAGGCGTTCCTCGATGATCTGGGGCTGAGCGAGTCGGCGATCACGCGGTTCATTCGCACCGCCTATGGACTGCTCGACCTGATCTCGTTCTTCACGGTCGGCACCGACGAAGTGCGTGCGTGGCCGATCCTGCGTGGCACCAAGGCGCGTCAGGCGGCGGGGAAGATCCACAGCGACCTGGAACGCGGCTTCATTCGCGCCGACGTGCTGCCCTATGAGCAGTTCATGATCTACAAGTCGGAGTCCGCCGCGCGCGACGCCGGTCACCACAAGGTCGAGGGGAAGGACTATCTCGTGGCGGACGGCGACATCCTGAATATCCGTTTCAACGTGTAGCGCGCGGCGCTACGGGCGCCGCCGGTCGGCCGTACGCTGCGCGACGTACACGGTGTGCTTTGGCCCGGCGGTCGTGTGCGCCCGCACGTTGGTGGCGGTGACGTTGAGGCCGGCCGAACGCAACGTGGCCGCAAAGCCGCGATCCTCGTCGGCGGACCAATACGCCAGCCGCCCCCCGACACGCAACGCCGCGACCGCCAGGCGAATGCCCGTCGCCCGGTACAGGTGGGCGTTGCCGGAGGTCGTGAGCGGATCGGGACCGTTGTCGACGTCGAGCAGGACCGCGTCGAAGGCGCCCGGCTGCTGCGTCAGCACATCGGCGACGTCGGCATGCAGGATCTCGACGCGCGGATCGCGCAGCGCCTCGGCGGCCAGCGGATAGTCCGGATTGCGGTTCCAGTCGATCACTTCCGCGATGATCTCGGCCACCACCACGTGCGCGTCGGGCGGGAGCACGGCCAGAGCAGCCTTGAGCGTGAAGCCGAGTCCGAGGCCGCCGATGAGCACCTGGGCGCCGGGTTGATCGCGCAGTGCGCCGCAGGCGAGTTCGGCGAGCGCGTCTTCGGAATGATGCCGCCGCGTCGACATGAGTTCGACGCCGTTCACGCGAATGACGTAGGCGCCGTCGTGCTCGAACAGCGCGAGCAGGGAGCCGTCGGGCGCGGCGGCCTCGCCGAGCTTGCGGAACGGTTTCATGAATGGGGTGCGTGAGGCATATGCGAACAAATGTAGTTCTTGCACCGTCGCCTCAGGGTAGATTACCGCATGGCGATGGCGCGCATTCCAAAGGACCGTGATGGCGATGAACGCCGCACTGCGGCACGTCGTCGCCCGCCCGTCGTGATTTCCGCCCGGAAGCTGTTGGCGCCGCTCCTGCTGGCCCTTGCCTGCCAGTCGCCCACCGATGCACCGCCGGTGACGCCTGATCCCGTGCCGGTCGAGGTGATCATTCCGTCCGTTCCGTGCGCAGCGGACCTCGGCACGTTCGGCGGCCTCCAATGGAAGGCGCGGACGCAGGGAATGTCCGGGCCGGGGCCGAACCTGTGGAGTGCGTGCAATGCCTGGTTGGACTCGGCGGGGATGCACCTGCGCGTGAGTCAGCGTGACATCGGCTGGACGAGCGCCGAGGTCTACACATCCAACAGCATGGGGTACGGGCGATACGAGTTCGAGATATCCACCCGTCTCGACGCGCTCGACCGCAACGTGGTGCTGGGGCTCTTCACGTATCCCGGAGGCGGGCTGGACGGGCAGCATGAGATCGACGTCGAGGTGTCGAAGTTCGGTGCGACGGCGGCGAACGCCAGCAACCTGACGTACGCCGTCTATCCGGCGACGGCGATGACCACGACCCAGGGGCGATGTGCCCTCCGCTGGGATTCGACCGCCCCGGTATCGGTGCACCGGTTTCTCTGGTCCGCCGCCTCCGTGGTCTTCCAGAGTTTTGCCACGAAGACCGTCACGGCCAGCACGGCGCCGTACCGGGCCTGGTCGTTCAAGCCGACGGGCACCTTCGCCATCTCGAGTGGCAGCTGGCCGCTGCGCATGAACCTCTGGTTGTTCAGCGGCCATCCCCCGACCAACGGCGCGCCGCTGGAAATCGTAATCAGCAAGGTCACGTACAGCAGCACCCTGCCGACGACGCCCGCGCCGTCCACGGTGTGCCAGTAGGGCGGGGTCGGGTATTCCTGCCGCCCGACTATATTTCGCCATTGAGGTGCGGGACCATTCGTGGATCACCGGTGCACAGGGAAGAGAATGAGTGAGTTGCCACCGTGTCCACATTGCCGTTCGGCTTACACGTACGATGATGGACACCAGTATGTCTGCCCGGAGTGCGCCCACGAGTGGTCGAGAGACACGGTGGTCGCGGACGAGGCGGCAGTGCGCGTGGTACGCGACGCCCACGGGACGGTGCTCGGCGATGGCGATACCGTGACGGTCATCAAGGACCTGAAGCTCAAGGGCTCGTCACTCGTGGTGAAGGTCGGTACCAAGGTGAAGAACATCCGGATCGTCGAGGGTGATCACGACATCGACTGCCGGATCGACGGCATTGGCGCCATGCAACTGAAGTCGGAGTTCGTGAAGAAGGTGTAGGAAGCCGGCGAGTTGGAACCCCACGACGTGCCGGGGTACATTTCTCATACCCCCCTAGGAGAACACCATGACGAAGCATCTGGTCATGCTGGGCCTGCTGCTCGCCGGTTCGGTAACGATGGCGTCCGCGCAGGCTGCTGACGGCAAGACGGTGTACGATGCGCAGTGCAAGAAGTGCCATGGCGCCACCGGCACGCCGGCGGGCGCGATGGCCAAGAGGTTCCCGAAGATGCCGGCCTTCGACGCTGCGTTCCTGGCCAAGCGTTCGGAAGATTCCATCGTGACGATCCTCACGAAGGGCAAGAACGCGGACATGAAGTCGTTCAAGGACAAGATGAGCGCCAATGAAATGAAGGCCGTGGCCAAGTACCTGCACACGCTGGGCAAGTAGCAGACTGCCCGTGCGCTGCGTCAGCGGCCCGTGACAACCTGATCGGCATGCCTGGTCTCTTTGATCCGTTGCCGCTGCGCGGCGTGATGCTCCGCAACCGAATTGCCGTGTCTCCAATGTGCCAGTATTCCGCGCCCGATGGGCGTGCGAACGACTGGCATGTCGTGCATTACGGCAGCCGCGCCGTCGGGGGCGCGGGGCTGGTGATCGTGGAAGCGACCGCGGTGACGCCCGCGGGTCGCATCTCGCCGCAGGACCTGGGACTCTGGAGCGACGAGCAAGTGGAACCGCTGGCTCAGGTCGTGCGGTTCATCGACGCGCAGGGGTCAGTGGCGGGTATCCAGCTGGCGCATGCCGGCCGCAAGGCCTCAAACCTGCGTCCGTGGGATGGGCAGGGCACGGCACCGTTGTCGGCCGGCGGCTGGGACGACATCGTGGCTCCCAGCGCGGTGCCGTTCGATGAGGGGAGTCTCACGCCGCGCGCGCTGAGTGCAGGAGATGTTGCGGAAGTCGTCGCGGCGTTTGCCGCCGCCGCGCAGCGCGCTCGCGCGGCGGGGTTCCGCGTCGTCGAGGTGCATGCCGCCCACGGCTATCTGCTGCACGAGTTCCTGTCGCCGCTCAGCAACCAGCGGACCGACCGGTACGGCGGGTCGTTCGAAAACCGCACGCGGATCGTGTGCGAGGTGGTCGACGCCATTCGTGGCGTCTGGCCGGATGAACTCCCGCTCTTCGTCCGCGTCTCGGCGACGGACTGGATCGATGGCGCGTGGGACCTGTCGCAAACCGTCGAACTTGCGCGCCGGCTGAAGGATCGCGGCGTCGATCTCATCGACTGTTCATCGGGCGGCAACGCGGCGGGCGTAAAGATTCCGCTGGTGCCTGGGTATCAGGTGCCGTTCGCCGAACAGGTGCGCCGGGAGGCGGGCATCGCCACCGGCGCGGTGGGCCTGATCACTGATGCCGTTCAGGCGGACGCGATTGTCCGCACCGGACAGGCCGACCTCGTGCTCTTGGCTCGCGAGCTGCTGCGCGATCCCCACTGGCCGCTGCACGCCGCGCACGTACTGCACCAGCCGGTGCCCTGGCCGGCGCAGTACGTGCGCGCGGCACCCAAGGGTGCTGCTACCGATGCCGTCCGCCGCCCCGACTACTCCGACCGCCGATGACGACCGGAAAACGGATCGTCACGCCGGAGTAATACGGGCGGTACGCCATGGAGCCGTAGAACCCGAAGGCCCATGGATCATAGAACGGGTAGGGCGGTCCGTAGCTGTGCTGGTATGCCTCGCGCTGCGACGTGGTGGGCACCTCCAGCGGCATCACCGTCACCTGCGAGTTGCCCTGCACGTCCTTGCACGAGCGATGTTCCTTCATGGCCTTGGCAATCAACTTGCCGTCCATCCAGAGCTCCACGGGGGCCTTGGACGGCGACGCGAGTTCCACCGACTCGCGCGCATTCAGCGTCAGTCGGGTGTGCTCGGTGCCTTTCTCGACGCCGTACTCGAGATTGATGGGCTGCGTGCCATCGTTGCGGATGACAAACCGATCGTTGCACAGATAGCCAAACGTGATTTGCGCCGCATCGGCGATCGGTGTGCGTGCGACTTCGGTGATCTGCGCGCGGAGCGGCGTGGCCACCGACGTGATGCCGAAGGCAACGCCGAGCGTCGTGGCGGTAATCATGGAAAGGTTCTTCATGGTACGATCCCCCTGGGAAAATGGCCCCCGCGGCGAGCCCTGGCTGCGTCGCGAGTGGCCTTGAGCTTCGTACCCACCGTCGAGCGGTGGGTTCCGGGGACTCCCCAGGATTAGCGTGCGGATGAACCCGCGGGCGCAGCTCCGCCGCCGCCCACGTTCTTGGCCTCGACGTAGAAATTTACGTCCACCGTGAAATTGGTGGCACTGGAGAGCGCCACCGACTGCCACGCTTCAGTGGGATGTATCCACGAATAGGCGTCATCGGCGAGGCGCGCCCTCACCGGCATGGCGAAGCCCGGCACGACATTCGTCCAGCGGAATTTCACCGACGCGCCCTCCACCGCGTACTCGAGCACGGGGACCTTCGTGGTCGTCAGGTACTGCTCGAAGACCTTCGACAGGTTGGTGCCCGCACCCTTGCTGATGTAGTCCTGCACCTGGCTCCCCGTCACCGTCTGGTGCCAGAAGGTGGCGTTGAGTCCGCGCAGAATGCTGCGCCACTTGGCATCGTCATTCACGATCTGGCGGATGGTGTGCAGCATCTCGCCGCCCTTGATGTACATGTCGCCGGAGCCCTGCGCATTGACGCCATAGGCTTCCGGAATGATCGGCCGGTCGTTCCGGACGCCGCGGCGATTGCCCACGATGTAATCGGCTCCACTCTGTTTACCGAACAGACACTCGGTATAAATGCCCTCGGCGTAGTTGGCGAAGCTCTCGTGCACCCACATGTCGGCGAGATCCCTGGTGGTGATGTTGTTGCCGAACCACTCGTGCGCGCTCTCGTGCACGATGATGAAATCCCACTTCATCCCGAGCCCGGTGCCCGAGGACTCGCGTCCACGGTAGCCGTTGGCGAATCCGTTGCCGTAGGCTACCGCGCTCTGGTGTTCCATTCCGTTGTTGGACACTTCGATGAGCTTGTAGCCGTCCGCGTACCAGGGGTATGGCCCAAACCAGTGCTCAAAGCACTGCAGCACGGGGCGCGCCTGAACCCATTGTCGTTTGGCCGCGTCGAGATGATAGGCGAGCGGCCAGAAGTCCATGGTGAGCGTGCCCTGCTCGCCGGCGTATTCCTCGCTGTAGTGTGCGTACTGCCCGGCAGCGACCGCGATGGCGTAGTTGTTGATCGGGTTGGTGACGAACCACTCGTACGTCGTGGTGCCGTTGGGGTGGTGCGTAGTGCTGCGCGGCCGGCCGTTGGAGACGTTGATGAGCGGATCGGGCACGGTGATGGCCACGCGCTGGCTGTCGGGTTCGTCGGCTTGCGTGTCCTTGTTGGGCCACCAGGCGCTCGCACCCATGCCCTGATCGGTGGTGACCACCCACGGGGCGCCGAGGCTGTCGGTCCGCCATGAGAACCCGCCGTCCCACGGCGGGCGCTTGGCCGGCTGCGGCTTGCCGTGGTAGTAGACCGTGATCGACTTGCTCGTGCCGGGGCGCTGCGCCGACGCCAGCGTGGCAAAGAACGCATTGCCTTCACGCCGGAAGGCCACCGCCTTGCCGTCCTGCATCATGCTGTCGACGTCCAGCGGGATCATGAGGTCGATCTGCATCTCCTGCGCCGGCTTGAGCACGCGGTAGGTGATGCCATTGAAACCGCGAATCGAGCTGTCCGACGGGTTCACGGCCACGTGAAGGTCATAGAACGTGACGTCCCACCACGCACGCTGCGGCGTGGTGTACGACCCGCGCAGCGTGTCGGCGCGGGTGAACGCGGCGCGCTGGCCGTAGGTGGCGACCGGCCAATGCGTGAACATCGCGACCATGGCGAGCAGGGCGAGGCGGTTCTTCATGGATTCCTCAAAGCCGAAACAGGACGACCGGTGCGGCGTGCCGATTCAGGAAATCTGGACCTCGGCGAGCGCCGGGGCCAACCGGCGCGTATACGACGAGCGGGAAGAGCCCCGCCTCTGGCACTTCCCGTCATCACCTTGCAGACTCCTTTGTGGCCGGACTGCGGTCCGCCCCCCGATCCACTTTCTTGGCGGAGCACTTTCCATGAAACCGATTGCGTTCACCCTCAACGGTGTCGCGCGCACGCTGACGCTCGATGAGGACCGGAACCTGATGTGGGTCCTGCGCGACGACCTGGGCCTGACCGGCACCAAGTTTGGATGTGGCGCTGCGTTTTGCGGCGCGTGCACCGTGCTCGTGGACGGCAAGGCGACGCGTGCCTGCATCACGCCCGTCAGCCGCGTGGCAGGCAAGAAAGTGGTGACCATCGAGGGGCTCGCCACGGACGAGCACCTGCACCCCGTGCAGGAAGCCTTCGTGGAGAAGCTGGGCTATCAGTGCGGCTTTTGCACGAGCGGGATGATCATGGGCGCGCACGCGCTGCTGGCCGCGAACCCGAAGCCCACGCGCGAGCAGATCGTGCAGGGCATGGAGCGCCACCTGTGCCGCTGCGGCGCCCACGGGCGCATCATCGAGGCCATCGAGTCGGCCGCCGTGAAGCTCTCGGGAGGCAAGTCATGATCCGCCCCGAAGAAGAGATGATCGTCCCCGAAGGATGGGGATTCGTCGAGACGATCGATCGCCGCGATTTCCTGAAGCTCACGAGTTCGGGCTTGCTGGTGATGTTTTCGGTGACGCCGCCCGCCGGCGCCCTGCGCCCGGTCTGGAACCCGGCCGGCATCCAGCGTCCCAGCCCGGATTTCAATGCCTTCCTGCACATCGGTGCCGATGGGCGCGTGACACTGCTGGTGGGCAAGGTCGAACTTGGCCAGGGCGTCATCACCTCGCTGCCACAGCTGGCGGCCGAAGAATTGAACGTGCCGTTGTCCTCCGTGGATTGCGTGCTGGGCGATACCGACCTGTGCCCGTTCGACATGGGCACGTTCGGGTCGCTGAGCGTGCGCACCCTGGGTCCGGTGCTCCGTGCAGCGGCCGCCGAGGCGCGCGCGGTCCTTGTGCAGCTGGCGGCGGAGCGGTTCAAGGTGGAGGCCGCCGACCTGGACGTGAAGGACGGCGTGATCAGCAGCAAGTCGGACCGCAGCAAGCGCGTGACCTACGGCGAACTCGCGGGTGGCAAGAAGATCGAACGGCGCTTCGAGGGGCAGGCGGCACTCGAGAAGGTGGCGGTGTTCGACATCGTCGGGAAATCGGCGCCTCGCCGCGATGCGATCGACAAAGTCACGGGCAAGGCAAAGTACGCGGGTGACATCGTGCCCCCCGAGGCGCTGCACGCGCGCATCGTGCGGCCCCCGGCACACGGGGCCACGCTAAAAAACCTCGACACGAGCGCCGCCGAAAAGATGCCCGGCGTACGCGTGGTCAGGGACGGCGATCTCGTGGCCGTGCTCCACGCCCATCGCGATCAGGCGGAGAAGGCGTTCCGGCTGGTGCAGGCGACGTTTACCCCGTCGCCGAATACGCTCGATAACCAGACCATTTATGCGCACCTTGAACGGGTGGCGCCCGACGGGCGAGCCATGGCGTCGCTCGGCAATATCGCCGAGGGCGAGAAGAGCGCCGCACAGGTGATCGTCGGCAAGTACCTCAAGGGCTATGTGGCGCACGCGCCCATGGAAACGCACTCGGCCGTGGCCGCGGTGGCGCCCGACGGCAAGGTGACCGTGTGGGCCGGAACGCAAACACCGTTCCCGTTGCAGACGCAGGTGGCGCGGGCGCTCAAGCTCGCGCCCGACAAGGTGCGAATCATCACGCCGTACGTCGGTGGCGGGTTCGGCGGCAAGAGTGCGTCGCAACAGGCCGTGGAAGCGGCACGGCTCGCCGTGGCCTCGGGCAAGCCGGTGCGCGTGATCTGGAGCCGCGAAGAGGAGTTCTTCTTCGACACCTTCGATCCGGCTGCGGTGATCAACATCCGCGCCGGCGTCGATGCCGCCAAGCGGATCGTCTCGTGGGACTACGAAGTGATCGGCGCCGGCGAGCGCGGGTCGCGGCTGTACTACGACGTTCCGAACCACCGGACGATGGTTCGTGGAAGCTGGAGCGCCAACGTGAACGCCATGCATCCCTTCGGCATCGGGCCGTGGCGGGCGCCGGGCGCCAACGCGAACGTCTTTGCGCGCGAGTCGCACATCGACGTGATGGCGGCCAAGGTGGCAATGGACCCCGTGGAGTTCCGCCTGCTGAACCTCAAGGACGCGCGCATGAAGCGTGTACTCGAGGCGTGCGCAAGAAAGTTCGGCTGGACGCCCAAGGCGGGGCCGAGCAAGCGTGGCGTGGGCGTGGCCTGCGGCGACGATGCGGGGACGTACGTGGCGAGCATGGCCGAGGTGAAGGTGGACGCGGCCACCGGCGCGGTGAAGGTGGTGCGCGTAGTCTGCGTGCAGGACATGGGCGTGGTGGTGAACCCCGAGGGTGCGATGCAGCAACTGGAAGGGTGCATCACGATGGGGCTTGGCTACACGTTGGCCGAGGAAGTGCGCTTCAAGGCTGGCGAGGTGCTCGACAAGAACTTCGCCGGCTACGGCCTGCCGAAGTTCTCGTGGGTGCCGAAGATCGAGGGCGTACTCCTCGATTCACCCGACCTGCCGGCGCAGGGCGGCGGCGAGCCGGCGATCATCAACATGGGGGCGGTGGTAGCGAACGCAGTGTTCGACGCCACGGGAGCACGGGTCGTGCAACTGCCCCTGACACCGGCGCGTGTGAAGGCCGCGATGGGCAAGAGGTAGCGCTGAATGGCCTCCACATTGGGTACGACACCGGCGCGGAATACGAAACGGGGTGCGTGGCGCTGGCTGACCGGCGCGGCGGTGATACTCGCGTTGATCGCGATCGCGATAATCACCGTCGGAAACAATCGCCCTCCCGTTCGTGCCGCACGGGAAGCCGGCCCGCGTGAAGTGGCTCAGGGCGACAG
>CANNKR010000105.1 GCA_947504615.1 Gemmatimonadota bacterium
CCAGACGCTGGGCGCTGACCCCACCCCGAAGTGCCCGGCCAGTGAGTTCATCAAGACCAAGGTGGCCTTCTCACCAAACGCCAATATCAGCGTCGAACAATCCACGACGTACAGCAAGGGCGAGAGCGGTGGCGTGCAGGCGCAACAGGAGATGGCGGTGAACGTGGTCAGTGAGCACGAGATCGGTCCGGTGAATGCCGCCCTCGAGTATCACCAGGACAACAGTTTCGAGATTTCCGTTGGTATCGGTGTCAGCACGGAAGCGCTCGCCCACGGCAGTCCCGTCAAACTCAGCGAGAAACTGGACCTGATCTACGACAGCAAATGCGGCTGGGGCGTCAAAGCCTCCGCCGGTGCTGAGGCGGGAGGCTTTGGAGCGAAGACCGGCGCCTCGGTGGAGGGCGTGATCTTCTTCAGCAAGGGGATGTGACGGCGGGTGGGTGGGAGGGAGCCTATCCGTTCGTCACCAACGCGCGCTTAGGCGCTCGCACGCTTCGCCCGTCGCGGCGCCCGGCCACGCTCGGACGCGATTCGCTCGGACAAGAAGACCTTGAGCAGGGACTGATACGGCACATCCCGCTGATTTGCGAGCACCTTCAACTCGTCCAGCATGCCCTGCGGCAAGCGAAGGGAAATCGTTGCCGTTGACGGCTTGAGGTTCGGAAAGACGACGCGCTTCGCCTTCGACCAGTCGAAATACTCCGTCGAGTCGGCCTTCGCCCAGAACTTCCGCTCCTCATCTTCGGAACGAAAGACAGGGATCTCCTTAACGCGCTTCGGGCGGGACGTGGTCATAGGCGGTTCGCTCCTTGCGGCTCATCGGGCGGGCAGAGATCACGCGGACGAGATCGCCGCGCAGGGTGAAGATGACGGAGAGCAGGCGGTCGGCGTTGGTGCGCCCGAGCACATTGTAACGCCGCTCCCGGCCAGAATGCTTTGCGTCCTCAAGCAAGAACACCGGAAGGTTGAAGAACACCTCTTCCGACTCCGCTTGCGTGACGCGATGCGCCACCCAGCTCTTCTGGGCATTGCCGGCATCCCACTCAAAGCCCCTGAGGGCGACGATCAGTTCATCCAGATCGCGCATTGGTAAAGTATATTGTGGTCATATACATCGCGCAAGCACTACTCCCGGCACTGAGTCCGACGTGCCTGACGCTGCATCAGGCAGCTCCGTCTCGTTCCTCAATGTGTCGGTGTTCAGGCGCCGGCGGCCAAGTGATTGGTCAGGAAGCCGCCGCGCACCCGGAGCATGTTCAGCGCGCCCGTCCCTATGGTGGCAGCGAACAGTGCGTAGTATGCAATCCGCCACCCCTGCCTGCGCGACATTGACGCTCCACGAGTGTTGTGTCGGGCTACTTAGCGACTGGCGTTCTGCAAGGCGGATTCCCAGCTTCCGCGTGGCGTTCACCGCCACCGCCGCTCGCCGCTGGTCGCCCGCACGCAATCAGGCCCCGTTCTCCAGAGGAGAAACGGGGCCAGATTACGATACATTCCGCCGAGATTACGATATGGAGTGCAGAAAGATCACGATATGAAATGCAAAGCCACAAATACCCCTCACGGACAACCACATCTGTCGCATCGGATATCCATAACTGACGCATCCGATTGATTTGCAGACAACCATAACTGACGCACCCTCTCCGGGCGAGACCCCGTCGCCCTCAAGGCGCAATGGAACTCGGCCCCGCTGTTCGGATGAACGGCGGGGCCGGGCGATTGGATGGGTGCCGCCACTGCGGCGTGATTGACCCGCTACTTCCACCACCAGGCGTCACCGGCAGCGAACATCATTCGTGCGGCGGCGCGCACGCGCGGGAGTTCATCGTGTTTCTCCGCGTCAACGAGGAGGTCGTGCGCGCCCGGCCACGCGACGAAGCCCGCCGCCCACAGCGCGGTCTCCCGTACCCCCGGATCGACGTCGTTTCTTGCGTGCTCGGCAATGAGCTCTCCACAGTTCGCCGGCTGGAGGAATGCCAAGGCACCAATCGCGCGCAGACGCACCTCGGGCATGTTGGACTTCAGACTCTCCAGAACATACCTGGCGTCGCGCAGTTGGCCGAGTTCCGTCTCCGCCAGAATCGCATTGAGGCGCACGCGGATGCCACCCCATTGCTTGGCGGCGTACAACAGCGCGTCAGTCCTATCAAACCACCATTCGGTCGCCAATCGCTTGTCCTGTTGCTGGCGCCCCGCAAAGCCTGGGTTCTTCACGCGCCGAATCAAGCGCGCAAATCGCGGCACCAGTTCCGATGTGTGCTTGAGATTGCGGACCATTGGGGAGAATGGCGCGAACAGCTCGCGCAGCTCCGCTGTCGAGAGGGTCAGTCCGTTCGACCGGACACCTTCCGGCGTCTCCGGGGCGCTCGCATGAAAGCGCTCCCATCCGAGGGCATCAGCGCGCACCTTTCCCGTCAGCGCGAGCAGCTCGTCGCACTCGCTGATGAACGTCGATTGCTCTGGGGTCGCCGAGGCACGCGCTTCCATGAGTTCGGATGTGACGCCATCAGCACGCGAGACGATGAGCCGCATGCGCCCCAGGGCCAGCAAGGGTGAACGCGCCTTGCTGGCGGCGACGAACTCCGACATCAGGTTCATTTCCATGGCGCGTTCGATGACCCCGTGACTGGTAACGAAGGTCGTGGCACGCCGCACGTCGTCGTCGAACCGCTCGGCACGAGGGGCGGTATAGTAAGCCGCGCCTCCCGGTCGTCCAACGCGGACCAGGTAACGGACTCGACGGGGGACGCGCTTTCCTGCGGCGCCTTCCACTTGGGCGCGCGCAGCTTCGCTCAGGACGCGTGCCATCGTCTCCTTGCCCGTTACGCGCAGCGTAGTGTCCAGGTCGCACTCCGCCGCGACATGCTCGGCGGTCACCGCAGGCTGCCCAAGCCGGCGCATCGCTCGACGGGTCGCTTCGACCGCGCGGTCGATGTTCTTGGCGGACGCGAGGTCGTCAATCACGATTCGAGCGTCACAGTCGATCGGCAGCCAGAGCGCGCGCCGCCCCAGCACCGACTTGATGTGCGGACTGCGGCCCCGCGCAAGTACGGCGAGCGCGTTGACGACAACCTGCGGATTGTCGAGCACGATTCCCCAGCGCGTCGTCAGCACCGGGACACCATTCTCCGCGCGGTCATTCGCCAGCGCCGCCCGCACATCACATGTGCTAATCGCTGCCGGGCATGTTCCCTCGGATTGCGCCTTCTCGATTCGGGCGCCCCAGAGCCGCCGAAAGACCTGGGCGACGTAGTCGTACCAGGTGAGCGGGGTTTCTGGCGTTCGAGCGACCGTATCGACCATGTCCGCTGGAAGCATAAGGTTTCGCCCTCCAGCCTCCCCTGCGCCGCCCGCCACCTTCCCGACCACCACCAGAGCCTTCGTGTTGACTAGGCTCGCGAGACCACGGGTCAACATGATGCGAGTCGGCATGCCGGTACATGCGCCATCAGTCCGCTCTGCCTCCGTCACCGCCTCGACGTCAGCGTGCCGGACCGCCCGGCCATGAACCGCCACTGCGTGTCGGACGAGCGCCAGAACAACTTGTCGATTCGCGCTCCCATCTAGCACGCTGACCGCGCCCCGATGCCAGAGCCTCACAACGCCGTCCACCTCGATTTGCCGCGCATGGCCGGCGGCAACTGCTTCGCGCACTACCTCCTCCGCGAGTTCCAAGTCCTCGCTCGCCAGATAGTGGCGAAGTTGCGTCACGGTCGGAGCGCGCCGATTGGCGAGGAGCAGCACCTGGAGTGCCTCAACCAGTTGCGCGACGTCTGCCGTAGGGATGCGGTTCTTCGTCATGATTGACTCCCCGCCGAGCGGCGCCTCTTACTCGGAGCGCGACGTCGCGTGGACTCGCTTCTTTCCGTCAGCTCCTGCTCCTCGTCCTCCGCGTCGGGCTCGCTCAACATCGGCGACGTCGCGTACCCGGACTCCATGTCCTCGTCCTGGCGTCGCTGGTCGTCTTGGTCGAGCGAGATGGCTGCCTTCAGCGCCACCAACGAGAAGGGCTGGTTCTGGTCCGCCAGTACGGTGTCGGCGGCGTCCACGATGCGCATCATGAGCCGTGGCAGCCCGTGCGACTTTCGATGCACCCAGTTGAGCACTTCCTTGCCTTCTGTCGTCTCGACGTCGAGTTGCGCGAAGAAGGGGTGCACCTTGCTCAAGAGCCGATGAGCGTCGATCGCCGTGTAGGGACGGAAGTAGATGGTAGACGCAACGCGCGTACGCACCTGGGGAATACGCTTGATGAGGTCCGGCAACGCCCCCATGCCGACGAGGGCGATTGTCAGCGAGTGCGGCACCGCCCCGTCTCCGGCGAGCTGCAGTACCAGCGTCAGGGCTTCCAACGCCTCAGGGCAAAGCCGCCCGGCCTCGTCAAGAATGAGCAGCTGCGTGTTCGTGGTCTGGCAGTACTGAACGATATTGTTCGCGAGTGCTTGTGCGGTGAGTCCGCGCGAGGCGCTCGCCGTCAGCGGTGCGACGACGCTCGAGTGCACCGCCGTGAGCACCTGTTTCTCGACGTTGCCTGTGCCGACCTGGACCGTGTTCAGCGTCATCCTGGCGACGCGGAACGAGTTCGGCACCGCCTTGTCGGCGTTCTCGTTCTCTGTGGCCTCGATCCACTTGGCGGTCGTGGTCTTGCCGACGCCGGCAGGACCAACGAGCGTGACAAAGCGCCCTTCGAGGGACCGCTTGCCCAACATGCGACGGCGCACTTCCCGCATCATGGGAGTCTCGACGATGGGCCGTGGAGCGGCGGGAGTGATAGCGATGTGAGGCATGCGAACCTCGTTGCTTGGGGTGGGGGTGTGGCTGTGGGCAGCGAGCGCTATGCGGTTTCCCTAAACAGCGCGAGCAGCGCACCGGGGTTCACACGGGGATCGGAACGGTCGGCATCCGGCAGTGGCGGTGCAGCGCGCAACGCAGCGCGGATTCCATCGGCAGCCTGTTGAACCGCGATGTGCTCCGCGGCATCCTCGGCGCCTCCGTCGCGAGCGCTTGCTGCGGCAGGCGCAACTGCATTCTTGTCCTCCTTCTCCGGGCGGTCGCTTGCACGCGCGTTCGCGAAGTAGTCTGGGAGGGCTTCGATGAGGTCGCGGCGCCGCGCTGTCACCTCGGTGGCAAAACGCTGTTCGTCGGACAGCACGTCCCGATAGGAATAGCGGCCACCCTGCCGGTGCATGCGCCACGCCTCGGCGAGTCGCTCACCGCTCGCGCTGTACACCAGGATGGATTCGAGGTCGTCCGGGTTGTAGCGGATTTGGACGCGCTCGCCCGTGTACGCGTGCAGTTCCGGTGCGTAGAATCGCCGCACGCGTTTCCCAGACGGCGTAAAGCGGATCATGCCGCGAACCACCTTGCGGGTCGATTCCGAAACCAGGAGTAGCGGGTCGAGTTCCTGCTCGGCAATCGGCTGAACCAGCCCAGCAGCAGAAGCCCAACGCTTGATGGGCGCCTCGCCGGTCTGGCTGTGTGGGCGCGGGTGATACTCCGTATTAATCCAGGCGTCGATGATGTCGCGTAGCTGGTCGATTGTCAGCAACCCGGCGATACGCGCGTCAGTCCACGGCGTCCCTCGATCCTGGCCCCTCGTTGACCCTGGCAAAGTCGGCAGAAGCTCGCGGGTGATAGTCCCGAAGAACGCCTCAATCTCGGCCTTTTGGTCCGGCACGTGCGGATCGCAGTAGTCAACGACTGTATGAAGCTCGGCTAGCAGCACCTTGATGCGATGAGACGTGAAATCAGCACCGTTGTCCATCACTAGCCGCTCCGGCAGACCAAATACCGACTGCGTGGTCGTTGGGTCCGGCAGGATGGCGTGCCGCAGAAGGTGGACGCTTGTCCACGCATCCGGCGGTCGCGTTGAAACGACCCAGCCTGGTGCGGCGCGCGAGAAGGCGTCCACGCTGGCCGTCATGAAGGGACGAACTGCCTTCCAGACACCCTTCTTCTTCGCCTTGATGGTGATATCGAGCAACGTGTTGTCAGACTGCCACTCCTCGTTCGGTCGCGTGGCGAAGTTCGCCGGGGCTAACGCGCGCATGTTCCTGCGATAGCGCGCCTTGCCTCCTTTGCGCATCTCGTGTCCAACGCGCGGAATGCTGGCCAAGAACTGCTTGATCGACGACAGGCTTGGAAGCGGGCCGCCCGACCGAATGACGGACTCCGACAGGAACGCGTCGTCGCCCAACGTCTGGCCGGCAGCCAAGCGCCCCTGCATGAGGGAGACGTGGTCGCGGACCATCTTCTCGACGCCTCGGGAGTTCGCCGCCGGATGCGACGTCCAGAGCGCGAATATCAGCTTCTGCATCTCCTCGTTCATCACGAGGATGGGGGTGCGACGCTCTGCACGCCGGTCGCCGATCTTTCCCGAGTTGCGATACGTCGCAAACACGCGCTGGGCCCACCGCCGGTTGCCACGTGTGGGTTCGAGGCTCGCTCGTTCCAGCGCCTGACGTGCACAGAGCCCCGATTCCATGGCGCGCGCGATCAAGAGGCGCTTGGCGGTTTCCTCCAGATACTTCTGGTCACGGAGCCTTGCGTTGCGGAAGCCTTGGGAAGGCTGCGCGGTTGACGGGGCCACGATGGCTGTCGCGGCGCGCGTGGGGCGGCGAATACGCCGAGGCGGGTCGAGGTCCACCGGCACCTGGCGGCGGCGCTCCGTGTTCTCTGCCGTCGGATGCGGAACGCGCGCCTCATAGTCGTTCGCGCGTGCGGTGAACTCTGCCGCCAGCTTTCGCTGCGCCTCACGCGTTCTGGCGGAGCGAATGCGCCGATAGAGCATGCGCACCGCGTAGGTCTCCTCCTTGGGCAGTTCTGATTGCGCGTTCGCTGCCGCAACGGCGGCGTGGAGGCGTTTGTGCTCCGCCTTGAGCTCCCTCCACTCCGGGCCACGCGCGGTTGCGCGCAACGCCGCTGCCACGGGCGGCTGCATTCCAGGCGCGCTAGCTGAGGCTGTCTTGTCGTTGGCGCTCGTTGTGGTCGGCATGGGGTCCGTCCTTTCAGGTCTGGCGTTCGTGCCGCGAGGTACCGTCAGGTTACCCGTGCTCTGGCGTTCCGGACGCGTGCCGCAGGGGCGGCTCCGCCCCGCCGCCCCCTCCCCACAGGCTGCCAGTCCATTTCGGGGGCTAGCGCCATTTCCGGTCCCTCGTTGCTCCATCTCCCTGGGCTTCGGTTTCATGGCACCCCCAAGCGGTTCAGTTCACCAGGGCCACCGCCATTACCGGCACCGGCCATGCGACAGAGTACGGGGGCGCGATTTTCTTGGAGCGCCCGGAGATGCCCCGGCGTTCTAGGCCGACGGCGGCTTGGTTCGAGGTGGGCTAGACGCGACCTACCGTCCTTGACCTCCGGTCGGGAACGACCGAGCCTTTGAGTGGGGGCCCGGCAGCGGCAGGCGGCAGATGGCCAGACCGAGCCGACGCCCGATTTCCCACCGCATTCATTAATTAGGCAGCCTGACACGCCGTGACCCCGACCGTCAAACCTCGCTATCAGCTCTTCCCGTCGCTTTCCGAGGCGGCGTTCCGCAGGCTCAAGGCCGACATCGCCAAGCGCGGCGTGCTCGTCCCCATCGAACGCGATGAGAACGGTGAACTCCTCGATGGCCACCACCGCGTTCGCGCCTGGCAGGAGCTCGCGGCCGAGGGCATCCACGTAGAGATGCCGATTCTGTTGCGGCTCGACATGTCGGAGTCGGAGAAGCGCGAACACGTGCGGTCGGTGAACCTGCTCCGCCGGCACCTGACGACGGCGCAGCGACGCGCCGTCATCGCGGATCAACTGCGCGAATCGCCGGACCGGTCTGACCGGGCGATTGCCAAGGCGCTCGCAGTCTCCCCTTCGACGGTCGGCATGGTGCGCCGGCGACTCGGTGGGGACGCTTCGACTGTCCAAGTTGGACAGTCGAAGCGTCGTGGGCTCGACGGCCGAGAGCGCGGGCTCCCCAAGCCCCGCAGCGTGTTCGTCGGGTCCGCGACGGAAGCCAAGAGGGTCTTCACCGCCCTCGAAGTGCTCCCGCCAGGCGTGTTACCCGAACGCATCCTGACCGGCGGCGACGCGACGGTGGCAGCACGCCTGGTCAAGCAAGAAACCTCACGAGAGGCGCAGATGGCGCGTGCGCGTGCGACGACGCTGGGGGAACTTGGCGCGCAGCGATATGCCGTCGTGTACGTGGACCCACCGTGGCGCTACGGCACCGCGTCGGACCCGACGCGCAAGGCGGAAGTCCACTACGCGACGATGACGCACGAGGAGCTCTTGTCGCTGCCGGTCAGCTCAATCGCTGCGGACAATGCAGCGCTGTTTCTGTGGGCCACCCCTCCCAAACTCGGCGAGGCCATCGCCCTCGTCGCTGCGTGGGGCTTCAACTACAAGACGTGTGCATGCTGGGACAAGGGTGGTCCCACCGGCGCTCGCGTCGGACTCGGCAGCTTCTATCGGCAGCAGCACGAACTCTTGCTGGTCGCTACACGGGGCACGATGCCGCCTCCATCCCCTGCAGTTCGACCACCTTCGATCATCCGCGCCCCTCGGGGCGCACATAGTGCGAAGCCAGCGCTTGCTCGGGCGCAGATCGAGGCGATGTACGGAGAGGTACCTCGCGTCGAGTTGTTCGCGCGAGGTCCGGTCGCCGGTTGGGCGGTTTGGGGCGACGAGGCGGTGGTTGGCCGCTGACCGCCCCGGAACAGCTGCACGGTCACTATCGAAGAGCGCGCACTGGTCGTGGGTCGCGAGTGACCTTACTGGTGTATACGTCGGCCTGGACATCGGCCATGACGTAGGTGAGGTACCGTCCGGCTACGATGACGCGCCCCCGAGCTCCTGGAGAACCGCAAGAGCAAGTTCTGCTCGATCGATGCCGACCCCTAGGCCGCTGCGGAGCGCTTCCCGCACCAGCTGCCGAGCGGTCTCGCTTCGTGCTGCTGCAGTTCGACGCCTGATGGGGATACGGACGGATGCGCGCCGATGGCCGAACTGCGTCACCAGCCGCTCGCCAGACAGGACTCCGTACGCACGCTGCACCGTCGCCACGCTCACAGCGAGCTTCGCGGCCAGCACTCGCACTGCGGGAAGACCGTCGCCTTGGCGGAGCCTTCCCGCGCCGATACCAACACGCACGATGGCAGCAATCTGCTCATAGAGCGGTGTAGCCGACCGATGGTCCAGACGCTCCATGTGGAACTCCCACTCCACGGCATCTCGCGGGGTTCCCCTCGTCACTGCTCCGGCGCGCCCGCGACACGGCCATCGAACAGCCGAATCTCCCTGTCCGCGTGCAGTGCGTATCTCGGGTCGTGGGTCACCATGCAAATGGTCGAGCCTCCCTGATGTAGCTCCTCCAGGAGCCCCATCACCTGCTCGCCATTCTCGGAGTCGAGATTCCCCGTCGGCTCATCGGCGAGGAGAATCAGCGGGTCGCCGGCAACCGCACGCGCGACCGCTACGCGTTGCTGTTGGCCGCCGGACAGTTGGGCCGGGAAGTGCCTGATGCGGTGCGACATTCCCACTCGCTCGAGCGCCGCCTCGACGCGCTGCTTCCGCTCCGCGCTGCTCATGCCGCGATAGGTGAGCGGCAGTTCCACGTTTTCGAAGACGGTCATTTCGCCAAGCAGGTTGAATGCCTGAAAGATGAAACCGATCTGTCGATTACGTACCTTCGCACGCTCCGCCTTTGTCAGGCGCTCCACCGCCTCTCCGGCGAGCAGGTACGCGCCATCCGTGGGAGTGTCCAAAAGTCCGAGAATCGAAAGCAGCGTCGTCTTGCCGCAGCCAGAGGGGCCCGAGATGGCCACGAACTCGCCGTCCGCAATCGCGAAGCTCACATCCGCCAGCGCGTGCGTCTCAACCTCATCGGTGAGGAAGACCTTTCGGATATGGTCGAGCTGAATGAGACTGCCGCTGCTATGCATACTACCTCGTCTTCTTGTGAACGCCGCGTCTGACTGCGCGAGGATCTACTTGATGCGCACGCGGGCCGTATTGTCCCACATCGTCATGTCAGAGAGAATCACCTTGTCCCCGGGAGTGAGTCCGGCGAGTACCTCGATATGGCTCACCGAACTCGCACCGAGCCGCACCGGAATCCGCGTCGCATTGCGCCCGTCCTCGTCCAGCTTGAACAGACCGACCGTGGCACCGTCGCGACCGACCGCCGGTCGGCCGATGTACAGCACCTTCGCCAGCTTTTGAATCTCGATAGTCCCATCGATGCTCAGGTCCGGCCGCGCGCCGGCAGGCAGTGCACCCGTGAGTGCGATATCAACCGTGACGGCCCCGCCGACCGACGCAGGGTCGATTCGCGCAACGCGTCCCCTCACCATGCCGTCCCGCGTATCGACCACGGCAGGCTGACCAATCACAATCTCCTTTGCCTGCGTCTCTGGCACGCGGATGACCGCCTTGAGTGCGCCCGGTTGAACAATCTTCGCGAGCGCCATGCCTGCATTGACCCACTGCCCTGGCTCGAGTGGCTGGCCCCCCGCTCCAGATGAGAGTTCCTGCAACGTGCCCGCATCTCCAGCCCGAAGAACCAGCGCTGCACGCAACGACTCGCGAAAGGCTGCGATCCGCTTAAGGCGTTCGACGTTTTGCGCTTGTGCCTCCACTTGCGAGTCAATCGCCGACCGCAGAAGCTCGTACTCGTCCTGCGCAACTCGGTAGCGGGTCGTGGTCTCTTCGATGCCGGCCTGGCGGACGCGAAACTCCGCAGGCGAGATGAGTCGCGCGGCTAGCATGTCATCAATGCCAAGCCCTTGCTGCGCCGCTTGCACGCTCGCGGTCTTGGCGGCGGCGACGGCCGCCTGTTGCTGTAATACGCCACGCCGGAGGTTCATGCGCAGCGTTACAAGTGCCGCCCGCGCGTCGCTGTATGCCTGCTGCGCCAACATTGCCTGGATGTCCACATCAGGATTCGACATCTCCAGCAGTATCGTTTCCGGGGTGACCTTCTGGCCCACTTGGGCCGCAATGCGGTCGATCCTCGCGGACGTCACTGCCGATATACGCCGAACGTGCTCGGAG
>CANNKR010000106.1 GCA_947504615.1 Gemmatimonadota bacterium
CGCCGGCAATCGGCTTTGATCATGGGCGGCGCACGGGCTTTCCGCTAAACCGGTTCCACGCCCCGCTGACGTGCAAGCAGTGCCACACGGCGCCGGGAGCCTATGGGCGCGTGGCCGCCGATTGCGAGAGCTGCCACAAGGGGTGGCAGGCCAAGTTCGACCACGCCAAGGCGGGGCTGGTGCTCGACGAGCAGCATACGGGCGCCGACTGCGTGGGCTGCCATGAGGACAAGGCGTTCCGGGCGACCCCCGTCTGCACGAGTTGTCACACCGACAAGACGTGGCCCACCCACAAGCCGGGCAAGACGATGGCGCGCCCGGCGGCGCGGAAATAGGGTTCGGCCATGTTCCAGAAGCTCGGCCTCAAGCTGACCGTCGCGGTGGGCGTCATCGTCCTCGTGACGATCAGCATTTTCGCGTACTTCAACAGCCGGTCCGACAACCAGAGTCTGCTGGCGGAAGTCGAGCGGCACGCGAATCAGCTGAGCGAAGCCGTCAAGTCGAGCACCGAGTTCGACATGCTGCTCAACCAGCGCGAGCGTGTCCGCGAGACCATCATGCGGATGGGGACGCAGTCGAGCATCAACCGCATTCGCATCATGAACAAGGCGGGGGCGATCATCTACTCGTCCGACACGCTCGAGATCGGCAAGATGGTCGACAAGAACGCCGAGGCCTGCACCATGTGCCACTCGGCGGGGCAGCCGTTGCAGCGTGTCGACGTGAAGGACCGCACACGAGTCTTCCGGGTGCATCCCGACTCTGCCCGTACGCTCGGGATCATCAATCCGATCTACAACACGCGCAGCTGCTCCGAGGCGGCCTGCCACGCGCACCCGAGCTCGCAGGTGGTACTCGGCGTGCTCGACGTGACGCTCCCGCTGGCCGAGGTCGACAAGGACATCCGGCGTGGCCAGGTGGAGGTGGTGATCTTCGCGATCGGGGCGATCGTCGCCCTCAGCCTCATCATCGGGCTGCTGGTCTCGCGGTGGGTGACGCGCCCAGTACGCGCGCTGGTCGCCGCCACGCGCCACGTCGCCGGCGGAGACCTCAACTACGTCATTCCCGAGACCCGGAACGACGAACTCGGCATGCTGGCGCGGTCGTTCAACAACATGACGCACAAGCTTGGCGAGGCGCGGCTGCAGCTCTTTCAGTCCGACAAGCTGGCGTCGCTGGGACGGCTGGCCGCCGGCGTGGCGCACGAGATCAACAATCCGCTGACCGGGGTGCTGACGTACAGCAGCTTCCTGCTGAAGCGGACGAAGGACCAGCCGGAAATGCAGGAAGACCTGAAAGTCATCGTGCGCGAGACCATCCGCTGCCGCGAGATCGTGAAGAGCCTGCTCGACTTTGCCCGCCAGTCGGTCCCCAAGAAATCCCAGGCCGACGTCAACGACATCATCTCGCGCGCCGCCGCGGTGGTCGAGAACCAGTTGGCGATCAACCACGTCAAGCTGGTTAAGGACCTGGGCGAAAGCGTGCCGACGATCACGGTCGACGCCAACCAGATGCAGCAGGTGTTCATCAACCTGTTCGTCAACGCCAGCGACGCCATCGGTCCCGATGCCGGCGGCGGGACGATCACGGTCACGACCGCGCGGCTGACGCTGTCGCCGCTGGGCATCACCCAGATCAAGCAGGCGCAGTGTCCCAAGCGGCACAGTCTGATGAACGGCGAGGTCCGCATCGACGGCAAGCCGTCGATCCGGATCAAGGCACGCGCGAGCGGCAGCGAAGGGTTCATCTACCGCGACCCGATGTACGGCAAGACGCGGCACCAGTTCGGCATCGCCCCCGAGGTGACGACGGCGGCGCAGGTGACGTGCCCGGACTGCTCGGCGTCGCTCCTGGTCGAGGGCGTGACCTGCCCGGACTGCGGGTCGGCGATCTTCGCGTTCGAGGTGCCGACCAAAGGGATGGTTGAGGGGTGCACCAGCCGCGAGTGCACGTGGCAACGGTGGGCCGAACTCGACCGTCTGGGCGATCGGGAGTTCGTGGAGATGCGGATCCGCGACACGGGCTGCGGGATCTCCTCTGACGAAATCTCGCGCATCTTCGAACCCTTCTACTCGACCAAGGGCCAGAAGGGGACGGGGCTTGGCCTCGCCGTCATCTGGGGGATCATCGACAACCATAATGGCACGATCACGGTGGAGAGCGCAGTCGGCGCCGGCACCACCTTCGTGATCCGGATCCCGGTGGAGCCATGAAAGCCGACCGTGACATCCTCGTCGTTGATGACGAAGACGTGATCACGCACGCCGTGGTGCGGGTCTGCGAGGCCGAAGGGCTCTCCGTGGACGTGGCCGCGAGCGCCACTGACGCGACCGTGAGGCTTGCACAGCGCACGTATCGCCTGATCATCTGCGACGTGATGATGGCCGACGTCGATGGCTTCGAGTTCCTGGCGGACCTGGTGCAGCGGCAGATCCGGACGCCGGTCATCATGTCGACCGGAATGTCGACCATGGAAAACGCCGTCAAGTCGCTCTACTCCGGCGCCATCGACTTCATTCCGAAGCCATTTACCGCCGACGAGCTGTTGACGGCGGTGCGCCGCGGGCTGATGTACGCCAAGTTGCAGGATGCGGCATCGTCGGCGTCCGGCGCGCGTCCCGACTCCATGGCGTGGGTGCCCTGTCCCGCCAAGTACTACCGCCTCGGCTACGCGAGCTGGCTGGCCGAGGAACGCGCCGGCACGGTCGTGATCGGGGTCAGCGACCTGTTTGTGAAGACGATCGACGCCCCGACCGGCGTGAGCCTGGTGGCCGTGGGGGAAGAACTGGTGCAGGGGAGCCCCTGCGCGACGATCACCGCGCGCGACGGCCTGGATCACGGCGTGCTGAGCCCGGTCAGCGGACGGGTGGTGGAAGCCAACGGCGCGGTGGCGGCGGCGCCAGCGGCATTGGAGCGCGACCCGTATTTTGAGGGGTGGCTGTACCGGGTGCTCCCTTCTGAACTGCAGTATGACCTGAAACACCTCACTTCGTGCAGCTCGGACCGAATGTGAATCGTCCAACCCGTGAAGGAGATATGCCATGGTAGTCCTGTTTCTGTTCGCCTCCGTCGTGCTCTTCGTGCTGGCCGACCTCGCTGTCCGGTCTCTCACGCAGAAGATGAACGACAAGAGCCGGAAGCGTGAGCGCGCAGAGGCGCTCGCCGTGAGTCTCACCCTCGACGTCTCTCGCGAGGCCCCCTCGCTGAAGCGCGCCGAGGTCAAGGACGCGGTCGCGCGCATCCTGTGCGTGGATGACGAGGAGGTGATCCTCGACAGCTTCCGCAAGATCCTCGTGCTCGACGGCTACTCCGTGGACACGGTGCTGACCGGCCAGGAAGCCCTCGGGCTGATCCAGCTGCACCACTACGATTTCGTCTTCACCGACCTCAAGATGCCCACCATGGACGGGCTCGAGGTGGTGAAGGCGGTCAAGCACATGCGCCCCGACATCGACGTGGTGATCATCACCGGCTTTGCCACGGTGGAGACGGCCGTCGATTGCATGAAGTACGGCGCCATGGACTACGTGCAGAAGCCGTTTACGGAGGACGAGCTGCTCGCCTTCGTCAAGAAGGCGCTCATCCGTCGCCAGGACCGGATCCAGAAGCTGCTGAAGCCCAATGTGCTCATCACGCACATGCCCGAGGCGGACCGGGTGCGCAAGGGCGAGTTCTCCATCCCCGGCGGCGCGCTCATCTCCGCCGGTCACTGCTGGGCGAACGTGGCGCAGGACGGTGCGGTGAAGGTGGGCCTGGACGACTTCGCCAAGAAGCTCCTCGGCCCGGTCGACGCGATCGAGTTCCCGAGCATCGGCATGGCGGTCAAGGCCGGCCAGCCGTTGTTCAGCGTGCGGCAGAAGAAGCGCCGCGTCCCGTTCAACGCCCCGGTCAGTGGCCGGGTGGCCAAGATCAACGCCGTGCTGGCCGAAGACACCGATGCGCTGGAAATGACCCCGTACCAGAAGAATTGGGTCTGCGTGATTGACGCCGATAACCTCGCGGTCGAAGTGCCGTTGCTGAAGATCGGCAAGTCGGCGGTGGCCCTGTTCGAAGAGGATATCGACCGGTTCCGTCGCGTGATGAAGGAGATGGCGCCGGATGCGCCGGAAGGCGCAGCGCTCGACGACGCGCTCTACCGCGGCGAGATGGAACAGCTCGACGATGCCCAGTCGGAGCGCATGGTGAAGGAGTTCTTTGCGCGCTGACCCCGACGGGTCGGCGTGATGGAACGGGGGAGCCGGCGACGCCGGCTCCCCCGTTCTGCGTTCCCTCAGTGCGACCGCTAGGTAAGCGTCAGCCGCACGCGCGCATCCACCGCAATGACGCCGTGCTCGAAGGCGAGCAGCGGATTGATGTCGAGTTCCGCGATCTGCGGAAAGTCGACGGCCAGCTGCCCCAGCCGGCACAACGTGTCCGTGATCGCCCCTTCGTCGGAGGGGGCGGCACCGCGGAGGCCGCGGAGTACGCTGATCCCGCGGACGCCATGCACCATGTCGCGTGCCTGGCTGTCATCGATGGGCGCGATGCGGAACACGACGTCCTGCAGTGCTTCGACGAAGATGCCGCCGAGGCCGAACATCACCAGCGCCCCGAAGCTCGGATCGCGTGCGATGCCGGCGATCGTTTCACGCCCGCCACTGACCATGCGTTGCAGCAGCACGCCCTCGAGGCGCGCGTCAGGCGCCTTCCGACGCACCTCGTCCATCATGGCGTCGAAGGCGGCCCGCAGCGCGTCACGCGAGGCGATGCCAAGGCGCACGCCCCCCACGTCCGATTTATGGGTGATGTCGGGGGATGACAGCTTCATCGCCAGCGGATAGCCCACGGCATCCCCAGTGGCGAGCAGCGCGTCGGCGTCAGCGGCGTGGGCCGCCGCGGCACACGGCACACCGTACGCGCCAAGCACGGCGAGGGACTCGGGCAGCGTCAGTTGCTCGCGCCGCTCGCGACGCGCCGTCTCGAAAATCTTGGCGGCGGCAGCCTGGTCGACCTCGCGGCGAACAACGACCGCCGCCGGGCGCTCGGTCCACTCGCGCTGGCGGTTGAGCGCATTGAGCGCACGCGCCGCCGACTCGGGAAAGATGTACGCGGGAATCCCGGCCTCGTGCAGTTCGGCGCGGCCCTGCGGCAGTCCCTTGCGCCCCATCAGCACGGCCAGCATCGGCTTGGAGGGTTCGGTCATCGCGGCACTGACGATGGCTTCGGCGACATCTTCCTGTCGCACGCCAAAGGGCGGCACGAAGATCGGCACCACGGCGTCGATGGCGGGGTCGGCCAGGAACGCGGTGAGCGCCGCCTTGTACCCGGCCGCGTTCGCCGAGGCGATCATGTCGAGCGGATTGCGGATCGACGCCTCGGCCGGAAAGAGCGGACGCAACGCCTCCACGGTGGCCGGACTCAGGTCGACGAGTTGCAGGCCCTGCGTCTCCATGGCGTCCGCTGCCAGGATGCCGGGGCCGCCGGCGTTGGTCAGCACGGCGGTGCGACGCGAGCGCGGCATCGCGCGTACGCCGAACGCCATGGCCATATCGAACAGCTCTTCCACCGTGCCGGCGCGCAGCACGCCCGCCTGCGCGAGCATCGCCTCCACCGCCACGTCGTCCGCGGCCAGCGCGCCCGTGTGCGACGACGCCGCGCGCGCGCCGGCGCGGGAGCGCCCCGCCTTCACGACGATGATCGGCTTGGTCTTGGTGATGCGTGAGGCGATGTCGAGGAAGCGGCGCGGATTCCCGAAGCTCTCCACGTACATCAGGATCACGCGCACCACCGGGTCGTGTTCCCAGCGGATCAGCAGGTCGTTGCCGCTGACGTCGGGCTTGTTGCCCACCGAGACGAACTGCGAAATGCCGATGCCGTACTCGCGGGCGTAGTCGAGCACGCTGAGGCCCAGCGCCCCCGACTGCGACACGAAGGCCGCGTGGCCGAACGGCGGCATCGTGGTGGCGAACGTCGCGTTCATCGAGACCGCAGGATCGGTGTTCACCACACCCATGCAGTTCGGGCCGATCATCCGCATGCCGTAGCGGCGGACGATGTCCATCAGTTGCGCTTCGCGCGCCACGCCGTCGCCGCCGATCTCGCGGAATCCGGCGGAGATCACGACCAGTCCCTTTACCCCAGCGACACCGCACTCCTCGGCGATGGCGAGCACGTGCTCCTTGGGCACGACGATGATCGCCATGTCGCACGCCTCGGGCACATCACCGATGCGGGCATAGGCATGCACCGAACAGACGGAGGTGGCGCCCGGATTGACGGGATAGACCGCGCCGGTGAAGCCGTAGTTGATCAGGTTCGAGAGGATCTCGTGGCCGATGTGGTCGGCGCGGCGAGACGCGCCAATGACGGCGATCGATCGCGGCGCGAGCAACGCGGCCAGGGTGTCGGCAGCTCGGGCGGCCGTGGGGATGGCAGTTGAAGTCATGGCGAGATGGTGCCGGCAAATGTCCAATGGGGCGCCGTCGCGCTGGGCACGGCGGCAAGTAATCCAGAAAGATAGTCACTCGGTGCTGGCCTATGGCGGACGGCGCATTACTCGGAAACACCCGACCTGCGTGAAAGACAATTACCGACGACACGATGGGGGAATCGCGGTCATCGAAGCCCAAGGGAGTCACCTCAGCCGTCTTCTCGTGCCGAATCGGGAGATGCCTTACACCAAGGCCCGTGCGCCTTCGTTACTATCGACGCGACGGCGACCGCCCGGTTGCCGCGTTATGGCAGGGGAGGCACCATGAACGACGCCACAGGAACGTTGGAGCGCGCGGACGCCGAGCGGCCGCAGCCGGGCACCGGAGTGCCGTGCTGCGAATCGCAGTGCGACGGCGTGCCGTGTCCGCATTGCGATAGTGAGTGCGCCGAGTGCGAACGCGCCCGCGCGGCAGCCGCGGCCGTCGTGCCACCACAGCCGGGGAAGGCCCATGCGTGAGTTGCGACTGCACGGACGCGGCGGACAGGGCACCGTCATTGCCTCCAAGCTCCTCGCCGTGGCGCTCTTTCTCGAAGGACGCCAGGTCCAGTCGTTCCCGATGTTCGGTGTCGAACGTCGCGGCGCGCCGGTCACGGCATTCCTGCGGCTCGACGATGCGCCCATCCTGCTCCGCTGCGAGATCAGCGCGCCGGATGAGCTGATCGTCCTCGACGCCACACTGGTTGGCGCCACCGACGTCACCGCCGGCCTCAAGCCGGGCGGGGACATCCTGATCAACTCCCCCTTGTCGCCCGAAGACTTTCCCCTGCTCAGCGCGCGTTTCCGCGTGAGCACGGTGGACGCCACCGGCATCGCCATCCGCCACGGACTCGGCTCGCCCACGCAGCCCATCGTGAACACCGCCATTCTCGGGGCCTTCTCCACCGACTCCGGTTTGGTGCGTCTGTCCACCGTGGTCGACGCGATTCGAGAGGAAGTGCCCATGCAGATCGAGGCGAACATTGCGGCCGCCACGGAAGCGTCGCTCGCGGTGCGCCGCATGAACGCGCCGGAGGTGGCCCGTGCCTGACATCCTGATGCACAAAACGGCGGTTCGTGGCGTACCGCAGGTCTCGGTGAGCCAGACGTCGACGCTCGTCACCCGCACCGGGTCGTGGAAATCCATTCGCCCCGAGTACCATGATCGCATGGCGCCCTGCAATCAGGGGTGCCCGGTCGGGATCGACATCGAAGGCTACATGAACCTGCTGCGCGAGGGGCGTGTCGAAGAAGCGCGCGACCTGCTGCTCGCCGAGAATCCGATGCCGTCGGTGACTGGTCGCGTGTGCCATCATCCCTGCGAGAACGCCTGCAACCGGCGCTTCCTCGATGGGGCGGTGGCCATTCATGCGGTGGAACGCGTGCTGGGAGACCTCGCGGACGCGTCGCCCGCGGCGGCCACGGGTGCTTTGCCGCGCGTCGAGCGCGTGGCCGTCGTCGGATCGGGGCCTGCGGGGCTGGCCTGTGCCTACCACCTGGCGCGCTTCGGCTATCGGGTGACTGTTTTCGAGGCGGCCTTGCAGGCAGGCGGCATGCTGCGGCTGGGCATTCCCGAATATCGCCTGCCGCGCCCGGTGCTCGACCGTGCCATCGCGCGTATCGTCGCGCAGGGACAAGGCGTCGAGATCCGCTGCGGAGCACGGGTGGGTAGCGATCCCACCTGGAGCGAACTGACGTCCACGTTCAACGCGGTCTGCGTGGCCACCGGAGCCCACGTCAGCCGTGCGCTCGACGTCCCCGGAGAAGCGCTGCGTGGTGTGCAGCGGGGCCTCGATTTTCTGCGTGATGTCAACGCTGGCGCCCGGCCCAGCCTCGGACGCCACGTCGTGGTCGTGGGCGGCGGCAACACCGCCATGGACTGCGCGCGTGCCGCGCTGCGGCTCGGTGCGGCCGTCACCGTGGCCTATCGCCGCACCCGCGACGAGATGCCGGCCATCGCCGAGGAAGTCGAGGAGGCACTGCGCGAGGGTGCCACACTGAGCTTCCTTGCGAATCCTGTGGAAATCGTGGGCCCGGCCGGCAGCGTGAGCGGCGTCGTGTGCGAACGCATGGCGCTGGGCGAGCCCGACGCCAGCGGGCGTCGGCGTCCCGTGCCAACCGGCGAACGGTTCACCATCGCCGCGGACACGGTGCTCACGGCGATCGGCGAGTCGGCGGAACTCGACGGTCTTCCCGCGGACGTCACGACCAGTGCGTCGGGCATGCGCGTGGAGGCGCTGGGCGGGACGAATCGCGTGGCGCTCTTTGCTGGCGGCGACGTCACCGATCTCGAACGGACTGTTGCCGACGCATTGGGCGCGGGCAAGCGCGCCGCCATCGGCATCGACCGGCATCTCCGGGCGGTGGCGAACAACGAGAACGAGGCGACGAGCGCGGACGCCCTGCGCTTCGGCGGCGGGAACGTCAGCGCGGCGCAGTGGACCGGGCGCGATCCGATCCGTCGCGTGGCCCCGGTGAACGAGGTGGTCGGGCTCGACGACCTGAACCTGCACCACTTTGCGCGGGTGCCTCGGCAGGATGACGCGCACCTCTCCACTGGAGCGGCGATCGCTGCGTTCGACGAAGTGAACACCGGACTGACAAAGGATCAGGCCATCGCCGAGGCCAACCGCTGCTTCAACTGCGGCGTCTGCACGCAGTGCGATGTGTGCCTCATTTACTGCCCCGATGCGGCGATTTCGCACGTCGCGGACGGTGAGGCGAACTACGATGTGGCGCTGGACTACTGCAAGGGATGCGGCATCTGCGTGGCCGAGTGCCCGCGGGGCGCGCTCACGATGACGCGGGATCGGGCATGAAAAAAGTGATGGTGGGAAACCACGCGGTGGCGTGGGGTGCGCAACGGGCGCGCGTCGAGGTGATCGCGGCCTATCCGATCACGCCGCAGACGCAGATCGTCGAGAAGCTGTCGGAGATGTGCGCGGACGGCACGCTCCCGGCGCGCTACATCAAGGTCGAGTCGGAGCATTCGGCCATGGCGGCGTGCATCGGCGCCTCGGCCACGGGAGCCCGCACGTTCACGGCCTCGTCGTCGCACGGGCTCGTGTACATGCACGAGATGCTGCACTGGGCGGGCGGGGGACGGCTGCCCATCGTGATGGCCGACGTCAACCGGGCGCTCGGCCCGGGCTGGAACATCTGGACCGACCAGAACGACAGCCTGTCGCAGCGCGACACCGGATGGGTGCAGCTGTACTGCGAGACGAACCAGGAAGTGCTCGACACGACCATCCAGGCGTTCCGGCTGGCCGAGATGCTCGACCTCCCGGTGATGCTGATGCTCGACGGCTTTTATCTGTCGCACACCGCCGAGGCGGTGGACATTCCCGATCAGGACGTCGTGGACGAATTCCTGCCGCCCCGCGTGTCGCGGCACAAGCTCGACGTCAACGATCCGCACGCGTTCGGCGCGCTGGTGCGCCCGGACAGCTACATGGAGATGCGGTGGCTGCAGCAGGAGGCCATGCGGCAGGTGCCGCGTGTGCTCGAGACCATCGAGGCGGACTGGAACCGGCTGTTCGGCCGCAGTTACGGTGCGGTGGAATCGTATCGCGCCGAGGACGCGGACTTGCTGCTGGTCACCACGGGCACGGTGACGTCCACGGCGCGGTACGTCGTGGATCAGCGGCGGGCGGCGGGCGAGAAGATCGGTCTGGTGAAGATCAAGATGTTCCGCCCATTCCCCACCGAGCAGTTGCGCATGGCGCTTGCCGGGGTCGACAAAGTGGCGGTGCTCGACCGAAATATCTCGCCGGGGCACGGCGGCATCTTTGCCGAGGAACTGCGCTCGGCGCTGTATGACCTGCCCAACGAGGACCGTCCGCAGATCTACGGCTTCGTGCTGGGGCTGGGCGGCCGCGACATCACGCCCGCGGTCATTGACGAAGTGATCGAGCGCACGAAGCAGGGAACGGAATCGGAGCGCGAAGACCTTTGGGTGGGAGTGAACTCGTGAGCCAGTTGCGCATCAATCAGGAGATTCCGGGCGACGAGTTGATGACCTCGGGTCATCTCGCCTGTCCCGGGTGCGCCGCGCCACTGGCCATGCGGCTGGTGCTGAAGGCGCTCGGACCCAAGACGGTGGTCGTGATGCCCGCGAGCTGCTTTACGATCATCGCCGGGCCGTGGCCGCAGTCGTCGCTGCAGGTGCCGGTGTACCACACCGCGTTCGCCACGGGGCCGGCGACCGCGTCGGGAGTGCGTGCCGCGCTCGACAAGCGCGGCGAGACGGACACCACGGTGCTGGTCTGGGTGGGCGACGGCGGCACGTTCGACATTGGCCTGCAGTCGCTGTCGGGCGCGGCCGAGCGCAACGAGAACATCATGTATTGCTGCTACGACAACGAAGCGTACATGAATACGGGAATCCAGCGGTCGTCCGCCACGCCGTGGGGCGCGTGGACCACCACGACGCCGGCGGCGCATCCCGAGGCGACGATCAAGAAGGACATCCTTGGCATTCTCGCCGCGCACCGTATTCCGTACGCCGCCACGGCCACGGTGGCCTACCCGGTGGACCTGCTGGAAAAAGC
>CANNKR010000107.1 GCA_947504615.1 Gemmatimonadota bacterium
AGGAGAGTGAATGTGCGATCCATCGTGGAGCCTCGTGTACGGGTTACGGAGCGACGAGCGTGAACGTGACGCCGAGGCTGTACGCGCCCGGCTGGTCCTTCGTGATGTCATACGCCGTCTTGTACGCAACCTGGACCAGCGACGACGCGGAGGTCGCGCTGCCGCTGCCAATGTCGGTGGCGGTCGTAGTAAGCGTCACGAGGGAGCCGCTGCCGATCTTGTACTCGACGTCGCCGGCCGGCTTGGCGTAGGTCGCAGCACCACTCGGTGCGGTGTGGCTGAACGTCGCGGCGTCGGCGCTGACCTGCACGCGGTACGAGCGGTTCGAGCGCACGGTGAACGTCGGGCCCGTGTTATCGGTCGAGGCGAGGCCGGTGATGGCGTCGAAGTCGGCGATGACGGCCGGGGCAGTCAAGGTCACAGCGGTACCGCTGAGGGTCAGCTTCATCAGGGAAGGCATGGTCATGCTGAGCGTGGTCGGCACGGTGCAGCTAACAGCGGAACCGCTGGTGCTGGAAATCGAGCAGGTCTGCGCTGCGGCGGGCGTGGCGATCACGGCGGCGACGAGCGGCAGGATGAACACATAACGCATCTTCATAGTAAAGACTCTCCTGAAAGGTGGCACGTTGGTGGAGCCGATGCGTCGTTCGCATCGCATGTGCACAGATGGAGAGGCGAGAAGTGTGCCACGGTGCCGTTGACCCGCGAAAGGGACAGAATAGCCCTCACGTTTGCGCAGGACGGTGACAACGTGACGATCGTCGTCCGGGGAGTGATGGAGGCGCCGTCAGTAATTCGAACAGCTGTTTTCTTTCTATGCAACGAGTCAGGCAAACTGCGGAAAATGGCCGGGGAAATGCCACGCCGTCGGTGGCGAAGGGGCCTTCTTCATATAGATGGTGGCCGGTGGACCGTCGACGGCGGCTCAGCCTCGGCCTTGGCCGGAAGGTCCAGCCACCGCCACGGTCTGCTCAGCCCCCGGAGCCATCGCCCGAGCGTCGCGCTCGCTCCCCGGAACGCGGAAAGCCCCAGCCGGCCGCAGAGCTGTTCGATCGGCCAGGTGACGGCGATCGCGATCCCGAGGAGCGCCAGCAGCGCTCCCCACAGGGGGATGGACAGCAGGAACAGCACCACGACCACCGGCGCGAACAGCATGCAGGGGCCAAATGCTAGGGTCATGGCGAAGGCGAGCTCTGCGTGGGAAGGGAAGCTGTGGGCTGTAGGCTGTACGCTGTAAGCTGTACGCGGTACGCGATAAGCGGGAAGTTTTACGGCTGTGGGGTTGGGCGCTTGGGCACATCCCCCTTGCCAAGCCAGCCTATCCATCCTATAATCCGGATACTAGGATGATACGCCACGCCGATCCCGCGGTCTTCGACCGCCTCGCTGCCCTCGCCGACGCCACCCGCGCGCGCATGCTCGTCTGCCTCGAGCGGCATGAGCTGACCGTGGGCGAGCTGCAGGACATCCTGCAACTCCCGCAGTCCACCGTCAGCCGCCACCTCAAGGCGCTCGCCGGGGCCCAGTGGGTGGCGTCGCGCGAGGAAGGGGCGAGCAACCGGTACCGCATGGCGTCCCGCGAGCTCGACCCCTCGGCCCGGAAGCTCTGGCACTCGGTGCGCGATGAACTGTCGCTGCTCCCTGCCGCCCAGCGCGACGCCGATCGCCTGCACGAGGTGCTCGCTGGCCGGCACTCCAAGTCGCAGGAGTTCTTTGCGTCGTCGGCCGGGCAGTGGGATCGCCTGCGCACCGAGCTGTTCGGAGCGCGCCCTGAACTGTTCGCCCTGCTCGGGTTGCTAGATCCCGCCAGCACGGTGGCCGACCTCGGCTGCGGCACCGGCCAGTTCGCCGAGGCCGTGGCGCCGTTCGTTGCGCGCGTCATCGCGGTGGACGAGTCGGCGGCCATGCTGCGCGCCGCCACGTCGCGCCTGCACGGCGCCGACAACGCCGAGGTGCGCCAGGGGACGCTCGAGGCGCTTCCCATCGACGGGCACTCGGTGGACATCGCGGTGATGTCGCTGGTGCTCCCCTACGTCGCCAATCCGGTGCCTGCGCTCGCCGAGGCGCGCCGCGTGCTGCGCGCGGGTGGGCGACTGCTCATCATCGACATGTGCGCACACGAGCACGACGAGTACCGCCAAACCATGGGCCACGTCTGGCTGGGCTTCGACGCCGCGCAGGTGGAGCAGTGGGCGATTGAGGCAGGCTACGCGACGGCGCGGGTGCATGCGCTGCCGGCGATGCCGGGGGCCAAGGGGCCAACGTTGTTCTCGGCTGTGCTGGTGGCTCTGCGGCCGGACGATACTGGGGTGATGTAAAAGAAGCTCTACGCTGTACGCTGTACGTTTTACGCCGTCCGTTCTCTACCGTCTACCGTCTACCGTCTACCCATCCATGGCTACTCTCGCTCATTCGTTTGATGCCGCCGCCGCTGTCGGCCGCGCGCCGTTCAAGGTCAAGGACATTGCCCTCGCCGATTGGGGGCGCCAGGAAATCCGCCTCGCCGAGTACGAGATGCCGGGGCTGATGTCGTTGCGCGCCGAGTACGGCGCCAGCAAGCCGTTGACGGGGGCCAAGATCATGGGCTCGCTGCACATGACCGTGCAGACTGCCGTGCTCATCGAGACGCTGGCCGACCTGGGCGCCGACGTGCGCTGGGTGTCGTGCAACATTTTCTCCACGCAGGATCACGCCGCGTCGGCCGTGGCCGTGGGGCGCGAGGGGACGGTGGCGGCTCCGCGCGGTGTGCCCGTGTTTGCATGGAAGGGTGAGACGCTCGACGAATACTGGTGGTGCACCGAGCAGGCGCTGCTCTGGCCCGACGGTACCGGCCCCAACCTGCTGCTGGATGACGGTGGCGACGCCACGCTGCTGATCCACAAGGGGGTGGAGTTCGAGGCCGCCAAGAAGGTGCCGGCCTACAACCCCGTGAGCGACAGCGAGGAGTACGGCGTGATCCTCGGCCTGCTGGCTGCTGAGTTGAAGAAGAACGGCCAGCGCTGGACGACGGTGGCCAAGTCGCTCAAGGGGGTCTCGGAAGAGACGACCACGGGCGTGCACCGCCTGTATGAGATGATGAAGGCGGGGACGCTGCTGTTCCCGGCGGTCAACGTCAACGACTCGGTGACCAAGTCGAAGTTCGACAACCTGTATGGCTGCCGGCATTCGCTGACCGACGGTATCCTGCGCGCCAGCGACGTGATGCTGGCCGGCAAGGTGGCGGTGGTGCTCGGCTACGGCGACGTGGGCAAGGGGTGCGCGCAGGCGCTGCGCGGCCAGGGCGCGCGCGTGGTGATTGCCGAGATCGACCCCATCTGTGCGCTGCAGGCGGCCATGGAAGGGTACCAGGTGGCAACGCTCGATGATGTCGTGTCCACGGCTGACGTGTTTGTGACGGCCACGGGCAACTTCGACATCATCACCGTCGATCACATGGCGAAGATGAAGGACAAGGCCATCGTGGGCAACATCGGCCACTTTGACAATGAGATCGACATGGCCGGGCTCAAGACCTACCCCGGCATCCAGCGCAACAACATCAAGCCGCAGTTCGACGAGTGGATCTTTGCCGACGGTCACTCGGTGCTGATCCTCGCCGAGGGGCGCCTGTTGAATCTGGGCTGTGCCACGGGACACCCCAGCTTCGTGATGAGCTGCTCGTTCACCAACCAGGTGGTGGCGCAGATCGACCTGCACCTCGCCGCGCAGGGCAAGGCGACGCTGTCGGGCACGCTGTATGACGAGCGCGTGGTGTACACGCTGCCCAAGAAGCTCGACGAGAAGGTGGCGCGGCTGCACCTCGAGAAGCTGGGCGTGCGGCTGACGCAGCTGAGCGCGAAGCAGGCGGCGTACATCGGCGTGCCGGTGGAAGGGCCGTACAAGCCGGAGATGTATCGGTACTAGAGGACGACAGAGAACGACAGAGAGCGACAGAGAACGACAGAGTACTTCAGAGGGGGCGGCCGGGTTGGCGCCCCTTTCTGTTTTCTCTGTCGTATTCTGTCGTTCTCTGTCGTTCTCTGTCGTTCTCTGTCGTCGCTTGTGCCCACTCAGCCCTTTCGGTCGAGCTCCTTGAGCGTCGCCAGGACGGCGCGCCACGTGTCGTGGAGCGCCACAAACGCGAGGTCATTTTCGCTGGGCAGTTCGCCCATCCACACAGGACGCGCGCGCGTGTCGCCGTAGAACTCTCTACGGAAGCGTGAGGAGTAGCGGGAGCGAGCGCGTTGGTCGCGCGATTGCTGCAGCACCTCTCCGAGATTCCACGAACCCATCTGCTCGCGCCACTGGGCGTCCACCTGCCGTGCCCGCTTGGGGTCCGCCTTGCGGACGTCGGGTGGGAGCAGCGTGTACCGGTCCGAGTTCTCATCCGGCCGGTAGTCGGTCCACGCCACGCGCACCCAGGCGCGGGCGGGCTGCTCAACATGGGCGAGCACGAGGCCGCTCGCGACCTCCAACACGTCGAACTCGTACTGCACGGTGACGTCACGTTCGCGCGTCACGATGGGCAGTGTCGACTCGTCCCAGCGCACCGTGGCCACGCCCTTGTCGTCCTTGCTGTCGATGCGGCGGAAGAGGGGCAGCTTGAGGTCGCGCTGGCTGTTGTTGGAACGCAGGCCGGTGAAACGGCCCAGGACCACCCACTGGGCGCCCACTCGGCGGCCGAGGTCGAGCGCCTCGTCGCGCCGTGGATTGCGCAACTGGGCCACCGTCATGTTGCGTTCGATCTCGGCGGCGTCCACGATCTGCGTGAAGCGGAACTCGTCGGGAGCGCGCCGAGACAGCTCCGAGCGCACCGTGTCGCCGATTTCCTGCGACAGGCCCGGCACGCCGATGCCGTCTCCGAACGGCAGCAGCGCGACGCGCGCCGTGGCCAACCGGAGCGCCTCGTCGAGCCGCACGGCCACGTCGGCGAATCCCTCGTCGTAGCGGCGTGTGCTGAGGAACTCATCGACCGCGACCTTTGGGCGATGGGCGGCCAACGCATCGACGCCGCGCTGATAGCGCACGCGGGCCGCGCTGCGGAGGATGGCGCGCTCGGCGGCGTCGTACTCCGGCGCGACATCGAGCGGAAACTGGTGTCGCGCGACCTCGAGTCGGATCCGGCGCAGGTCGAGCGCGAGGTTCGCCGCGGCCGTCGTGTCGGCGACCGCGAGGGCGACCACGCGCTGCCGGAAGTCTGCGGCCACCAACTGGCTGGCGGCCGCGTACGCACCGCGCGCGGCCTGGTTCTGCGGGTCCTTTTCGACGGCGCTCAGGGCACGGCCATATGCCTTGCGCAGGTCTCCCTCGGCGAGTGCCTCGTCGCTCTGCCGGGCGAGTGTCGCCGAACTGGCGCACGCGACGACGAACAACGCCAGGGCAGGTGCAATGAGACGGGGTGCGAACGCTCGCATGGAAATCCTCGGAAATCGGCTCGGCCGGCGATGGCCCTGGCAAACGCTCCTGCGGAAGTATCGTAAGGGGTTTCCAGCGTGTCGAGGGCGTTCCGGCCGCGTGCCCGCTCTTGACCAACACCCTTACTCCAGCGAGACTCTGGGCGTGATTCCTGCTTCCCAGTGTCCACGGAGCATGCAATGAAGCATGTCAAGAGCCTGATGTTGAGTGGTACCCTGTCGGTGTTGGTCTCGGTGGCCGCCCTCGCACAGTCGCCCAAGGACAATCCGAAGTGCGAAGCCAATCCGGTGTTCAACCGCTTTGCCGGCGAGGTCCTGTCGAACTGCGAGCGCGCCCGCTTCAAGGACCTGGATCTGTGGCGATGGAAGGCGACCAATGACCCGAAATCCGGCATTGCCTCGCTCAAGGTCGAAGGCGAGTACTGGTACTACTTCGATGACATCGCGAGGGACGCCAAGGGACTGCATCCCGGCAAGCTGGAAGTGCAGCGCAACTTCGAGAACGCGGTGCGCCAGGGGAAGGGAGAGGTGCTCTCGTCCGGCAGCGGCAAAGTGTACTACCGCCTCCGCAAGGGGAACGACGAGTTCTGGGGCGAGGCGGGGTGTGGGCGGGGCGGGGACGATTGCTCGGCGATCATGCACAAGATCGTGCGGGTGGCGGCCATGGAGCAGTCCGTCGTGGTGTCGGCCGAACAGATCGCCAAGGCCATGGGCGACGAGGGCAAGGTCGTGTTCTACGGCATCTATTTCGACACCGACAAGGCGACGCTGAAAGCCGAATCGGCGCCGACGCTGGTCGAGATGGCGAAGTGGCTCACGACCAATGCCGGCGCCAAGGTGTTCATCGTCGGCCACACGGACATGCAAGGTGCGCTCGAGCGAAACCAGAAACTATCGCGCGATCGTGCCGCCGCGGTGATCGCTGCGCTGGTCAAGGAGCACGGCATCAAGGCCGACCGCATGGTGGCGGACGGCGTGGGGCCGCTGGCCCCGGTGGCGAGCAATGCCGATGAAACGGGCCGGGCCAAGAACCGGCGGGTCGAAATGGTGCTCCGCTAACTCCCCCGCGCCGTGTGGGTCCGCCATCGGATGAGGTGCGCATGAATTTTTCGTTCGCTGCCTTGCTGTCACAGCTGTGGCCGTTGGCGGTGGCTGCGGCGGTCATCGGCTACTTCGTGTCACACGGCGCGAAACAGCGTCGTGCGGCGCAGGTCACGCGGAACACCGCCAACGCGCGGGAACGCGGCATGGACTACGCGGCGCCGTCAGGAAACGAGGTCAGCGGAGGGATCGACCAGGGTACGCACCGCTTCAGCGGCACCACCCGCGACGTGGCGTGGATTGCCGAAGTCGTGAATCTGAGATCCGAGGTGGATGACGGTCTGGCCACCCGTCACCGGACGTCGCTCAACTACACCCGCTGGACGGCGCCTCAGGTGGGGACGAGTGGGGGCGCGCTCTTGCTGATGACGCTGCCCGACGGCGTGCCCGTACCGCCGGTCGAGGCCCAGACCGGAGGCTTCCTGGCCGCGCTGGCGGCCAAGGCGGCCTGGGCCGCACTTCAGGTGTATATCCGCGGCAATTTCGGCAACGCCCGTGCCGACGCACTCACGCTCGCGCCGGAGCACCGTCTGCCGTTGCCTGCCGACGATTTTGGATCGACCTTTGTCGCCTTCGGCGATCGTCCGGAACTGCTGCAGCGCTTTTCGCCGCCGGCCCGCGACTGGCTGCTGAACGGACGCGCCGCGCGCGCCGCCTTCCTGTGGGACGCGGAGGGACTCACGTTGAGCTGGCAGATTTCGCACGTCAGACCCGAGGAAGTTGCCAGCCTCGCCGAGTATGGCGCTGAGCTGGCCAACCTGCTTGGCGCGTCGCACCACATTTGAGACACTTCATCCCAATCCTTATGTCGCCTCGTCGCCTCATCGCCATGTCTGCCGTCATCGCTCTTGGTGCCCCGATTTCGGCCGCGCCGGCACAGGGTGTACCATCTGCGCCGCCCCCGCCCCCGGCCGGCGCCTTGTTTTCCCTCTCGGCCACGTCGGCTATCCGGGGCGCCGAGGTTTCGATTGCCGGCGCAGGCGTGGGATCGGCCACCGCCATACGGATCGGCGAGTGGAACGCCACCATCGTTGGCCGTCAGCCGAATGCAGTGACGGTGCTGGTGCCCGATGCCCCGGCGCAGGCCCATCCGGTCACGCTCGCGCTGCCTACAGGTAACGTGGTGCTTCGGCAGTCGCTCACCGTGCAGATGAGGCCCGACGGCGTCGCCGGTAGCCGCATCGACCCGCCGTGCGAGGCCGGCAGCACCCCAGCCCCGGGAGTCAGCGTCACCAGCGTGCAGCCGGCGAATCCGAAGCCGCTCGAGCTGCTCCGCCTCGAGGGGTCCGGGCTCAGCGACTTCAACGTTGTGCAATTCACCATCCAGTCCAGAGGGTCGGCGCGTCCCGATCCGTCTTTCTTTCGGGCGGAACTGGTGCGCGTGTTGAACGCGTACCATGTTCGCGTGCCAAACGACGCGGCCTCGGGCCCCATCGCCGTCGTGAAGCGGAGCATCACTGGCACATACGGACCGTGCCAGCCGCTCAATGTGGTGGTGCGGGTGGATCGCAGCGGGCGGTGAGGAGGCAGAGTACGTTGCCGTCTTCTGTCTGATTCTGTAGTTCGCTCTTTCACTCTGCCCCCAGAGATTTCCGCCGTGCCTTCGTCCCGTCGCGACTTCCTACACTCGGCCTCGGCCGTCACGCTGGCCGCGTGCCTTCCCGTTGTGCGCCGCTCGGCCGACAAGGTCGATGTCGTCATTCGCGGGGGCACGGTGTTCGACGGCTCGCTGGGGGCGACCGGCGTGGAGGCGGACGTCGCGCTGAACGGCGGGCGCGTGGTCGCCATCGGCCGACGACTCGCCGACACGGGGCGTCTCGAGGTCGACGCCAAGGGGCTGGCCGTGTCGCCCGGCTTCATCGACGTGCACTCGCATGGTGATGGCACGCTGTTCGCCGATCCCAACGCCGAGTCGATGATCCGGCAGGGGGTGACGACCATCGTGGTGGGGCAGGACGGGTCGTCACGCGGCCCGCGCGCCAAGGCTGATGAAGACAGCGACAGCGAGACGCTGAAGGCCTTCTTCGATGCGGTCGACAAGCTGCCGACCGCGGTGAACGTGGCGTCCATGGTGGGGCTTGGCACGGTGCGCGGCGTCGTGATGGGCAACGAGAACCGGCCGGCCACCCCCGAGGAACTCGCCAGGATGGTCGCGCTGGTCGAGCAGGCGCTGGTCGAGGGCGCATGCGGAGCCTCCACCGGGCTGGAGTACACGCCGGGCGCCTTTGCCCCGCTGAGCGAATTGATTGCGCTCAGCACGCCGCTGGCCCGTCGTCGCCTGCCGTACAGCACGCACATGCGCAACGAGGACGACACCCTGCTCGAGGCGATCGACGAGTCGATCGCCGTGGCGCGCGGGGCGGGGTGCCCCCTGCAGATTGCCCATCTCAAGACGCAGGGGCCGCGCAACTGGGGCAAGCTCGACACGGTCTTTGCGCGGGTGGCGGCGGCGCGCGCCGCCGGCATCGACGCCGCCTTCGACCGCTATCCGTATCTCGCCTACCAGACGGGGCTCTCCAACCTGTTTCCGGTCTGGGCGCGCGATGGCAAGCCCGAGGACTTCCTGCGGCGCCTCGACGATCCGGCGACGGCCACGCGCATTCATGAGTTCGCCGAGGAAAAGGCGGCGCTGATCGGCGGCTGGCACAACGTGCAGATCAGCGGCGTCAGCAACGCGGCAGACAAATCGACCGAGGGCATGCGCCTGGACGACGTGGCAAAGGCTCGCGGCACGGCGCCGTACGACACCGCCGTGGCGATGCTCAAGGCCAACCGGGGGAGCGTGGGGATGGTGGGCTTCGCCATGAGCGAGGAGAACCTGGAGCGCATCCTCGCGCACCCGCAGGGGATGGTCTGCTCTGACGGTGGATCGCTGGCGGTGAGCGGCCCGGCGCATGCAGGGCACCCGCATCCGCGCGGTGCGGGGTCGTTTGCCCGCGTGCTCGCCCGCTATGTGCGCGAGCGCAAGGTGCTGACGCTGGGCGAGGCCATCCACAAGATGAGTGCGCTCTCGGCGTCGCGGCTGCACCTGGCCGGGCGCGGGGCGCTGCGCGTGGGGGCGATGGGGGACGTGGTGGTGTTTGATCCGGCCACCGTGGCCGACACGGCGACCTTTGCCGATCCGTTCCAATACGCCGTGGGGATCACGGCCGTCTTCGTGAACGGGTCCATGGCGCTGCTGCACGGCGAGCGCGGGGGGCGGACGGGGCGGGCGGTGAGGGTAGACGGTAGACGGTAGACGGTGGACGGTAGACCGTAGACGGTCGGGTGGGTTGACGTATGCGTGTATGCGAATGTAGTATTTAATAGACCATTCTCCCGGAGATCTTCATGCTGAAAGTGAACGAAGGCACCATCGATCGCACGTTGCGCGTCCTGCTGGGTGTCGCGCTCGTCGCCCTGGCCGTCACCAAGGGTTGGACGTGGGCGTACATCGGCATCGTCCCCATCCTGACCGGCGCCACGGGCATCTGCCCGCTGTACAGCGTGCTCGGCATCAACACCTGCGGCATGAAGAAGAGCTAGCCGTCAGCTCCCGCCCCCACCCCCGATCCTCGTACAGCGTACAACGTACAGCGAACAGCGTAAAGCTTCTTTTCAAAGCGTAAAGCTTTTTCATGAAGCCCAAAGCTTCTTATTGAACCGGTGCGCCCCCACCCCACCCGCCGTACATTCCCCCCGTCCCCCCGTCCCCCCGTCCCCCCGCCGCCCCCGCACCCAAGAGCCAGCATGCGCCGCCTCGCCCTCCTCGCGCTGATCGCCGTTGCCGTTCCGGCCCAGGCCCAGGCTCCCGATCCCTACCTGGCCCGCGTCAGGAAGCTGCTGGCCACGACGCCCATCATCGACGGCCATAACGACGCCCCGTGGGAGATCCGCGAGAACAAGGAGAGGCCGCGCGACGTCGACCACTACGACCTGCGCACCGATCTCAAGGGGCACGACACCGACCTGGCCCGCATGAAGCTGGGCGGGCTCGGCGGCCAGTTCTGGTCGATCTACATTCCCGGGGAAGTCAAGGACTCGGGCTACGCCCGCATCCAGCTGGAAGAGTTCGACATCGCGCGGCGGATGATCGCCAAGTATCCGGACAAGATGCTCTTCGCCAAGACCTCCGCCGACGTGCGCGCCGCCCAGGCGCAGGGCAAGATCGCGTCGTTCCTCGGCCTCGAGGGCGGACACGCCATCGAGAACTCGCTGGGGGCGCTGCGCATCTACTACGAACTCGGCGCGCGCTACATGACGCTGACGCACAACGTCACGCTCGACTGGGTGGATGCCGCGCTCGACAAGCCGACGCACGGCGGACTGACCCCGTTCGGCAAGGAAGTCGTGCGCGAAATGAACCGCATGGGGATGATCGTCGATCTGTCGCACGTTTCGCCGGCCGTGATGAGCAACGTGCTCGACATCACCGAGGCGCCGGTGATGTTCTCCCACTCGTCGTCGCGCGCCCTCTCCGATCACCGGCGC
>CANNKR010000108.1 GCA_947504615.1 Gemmatimonadota bacterium
TCATCCTGCGCCGTGACGAGCCACGGCTTGTCGCCGCCCGTGCGATTGGTGAACAGGTTCTTGGTGTACCGCTCACCAGCCCGCGAAATCAGCATGTTGCTGGTATCGAGGATCGGCTGCGTGGACCGGTAGTTCTCCTCGAGGGTCACCACCGTGGCGCCGGGAAATTCGCGTGGAAAGTCGAGGATGTTGCGAATGGTCGCGCCGCGAAACGAGTAGATGCTCTGCGCGTCGTCGCCCACGACGGTGAGGTTGCGGTGCGTGCGGCACATCCCCTTCAGGATGCGCGACTGCAGGAGGTTGGTGTCCTGGTACTCGTCCACGAGGAGGTGGTCGTACAGCCCGGCGATGCGATCAGCGAGCGCGGGCACCTGCTCGAGCAGAGTGGCCCAGAAGAGCAGCAGGTCGTCGTAGTCGACGAGGTTGCGCTCCTGCTTGCGTTGCGTGTAGTCGGCGTAGACCTTCGCGATGTCGTCCTCGTATTCGACGAAATTCGGATACTCCTCGCGCAGCAGCGCGCCCACCGGGATGTCGGTGTTGACGTGCCGCGAGTAGACGTGATGCAGCGTCGCCTTCTTGGGGAAGCGCTTGGTCTTGTCGCCGAGGCCGAGTCGTGCGCGCGAGAACTGCATCAGGTCCTCGGCGTCCGACTGGTCCATGATGGTGAAATCGCTGCGCAGCCCGGCCTGCTCGCCAAAGCGGCGCAGCAACCGGTGCGCCGTGGCGTGGAAGGTGCCGCCGTGCACGCTGCGGCTCACGCTCCCGACCAGGCGTTCGGCACGGGCAAGCATTTCCTGTGCGGACCGTCGCGTGAAGGTCAGCAGCAGGATGCGTTCCGGGCGCACGCCGCGTTCCAGCAGGACGCCCACGCGATGCACGAGGGTGCGGGTCTTGCCGGTGCCGGCGCCGGCCACGATGAGCAGGGCCCCCTCGCCGTGCGTGGCGGCCAGCCGCTGGGCCGCGTTGAGCCCGTCCGCTGCGCCTTCGGTCTTGCTGCGCGGCGTGACATCGCGCTCGCGCGCGGGGTATAAACGAGGGTCGTCGGACACGATGCCAAATATAGGGCCGTGGCGTCCTTGCCCGTGGCGCGGTCGGCAGGCGAGGTTGAAGGAGCAGGGTTGGCGCGCGGCCAGCCGGACCGGACGAGGGAGTGCGGATGCATCGTAGCGGGCGGGTAGCACTGGCGATGATGCTGGTGACGGCGCAAATCGGCGCGCAAGCGCGGGCGGAGGCGCAGGCTTCGGAGCCGGCGGTCACGATCGTCTTCGGTCACGTGCGGAACGTGTCAGGGGTGGCCATCCCCGGCGCCGAGGTGTGGATCGAGGGGACGAACCGCCGCGTGGTCTCCAACGACTCCGGGGTGTTTCGCCTCGACAGCGTGCCGAACGGCCGGGTGAAGGTGCAGGTGCGCCGTGTCGGGTTTCGCCCCGACAGCAAGCGCGTGTCCCTGGCGCAGGGCGACGCGAAGCAGGTGAAGTTCATGCTCGAGGGAATGCTCGAGGAACTCGATGCCGTGGTCGTGACGGCGCGCGAGGGGGCGAGCGGGCGACTGCGGGAGTTCTGGGCCCGGCGGATGGTGGGGATCGGCGTGTTCGTGACGCGGGAAGAGATCAACCGCAGGCACCCGCCGCAGACGGCAGACCTGTTTCAGGGCGTGATGGGCATCCGCGTGATCACTCGCAGCGGGAATGGCGAGTCCACTCGGATCGTGACGGGGCGACAGGCGGTGTCGGCGATACCCCGCGGCAACTCGGCGGCCTCAAACCAGTGCTCGATGCAGTATTACGTCGACGGCATCTTCATGTCGCCCGGCTCGTTTTCGGTCGACGACATTTCCCCCATGCAGATCGAGGCGGTGGAGATCTTTCGCGGACCATCCGAGGTCCCGGCCAGGTTCAGGCAGCGCGAGACCGGATGCGGTCTGGTGGTGATCTGGACGCGCGAGCCGCCGGCACGGTCGAAGCCGGATCCCGACGACTACCGCCTGTCTCCGCGGAACCGATAGAACGTCCGCCCGTCCTTGGTGGCCGGAAGCAACCGGCGTTCGGCCGGTGTCTTTCCCTCGGCGAGCAGCACCGCCAGGTCGGCCAGGAAGCTCTGGTTGCCGAACAAGGTGTGGCCGAGGACATCGGCGGTGACGCGCGTCGCGTCGATGGTGTCCATGCCGTCGAGCACCACGAGGGAATCTCCTCCGAGCCCCAGCCGTCCGGCGCCATTCACCACGCGCGAGGCACGCAGCGCGTCATCGTCGCTGGAGGCATACAGCGTCACGTGGCCCGCATGGACGGCAAGTCGCGGCAGGATCTCGCGGCGAAAGACGCGCGCGTCCACGTCGGGAGCGGCGAAGACCACGTGTGCGAGCCGCAACAGGGAATCCGCCGGCGCGGTGAGCGTGAAGGCCTTGCCGACGACCTCGGAACCCATGGAGTGACCGAGCAGGTTCACGCGATCGGGTTGCGCGGCGGTCACGTGATTTCGAAGCAGGCGCAGCAGCTGGAAGCCGGCATTGCGTGCCGACTGCTGGTCGCGCACGTACGCGGTCACCGACGCCGCGGACGGCCACGAGAAGAGCACCACGGAGCCGTCGAAGTTGAGATCGGCGGCCACCTGGGCAGCGCGCACGGCGGCGTCCTCGAACGACACGTTGTAGCCGTGCACGAAGACCAGCAGGTCGCGGGAGCGTGACAGCGCGAGATCGGCGGAGAGCCGTTGCACGAACCGGTTGCTGTCCACGGGGATGGTGGACGTCACGAAGAAGTCGCGCTGCGGGTCGGGGCGATAGGCGAGTGCGTTGTCGCGCAGGCTGCTGGGGCGCGGCAGGTCGCCCGTGCCCCGCACGCGATACGACGGGACATTGACCCCGACGGCAGCAAACTGCAGGGAGTCGCCGTCTTCGGGGCCGTAGCGCTCGCCAGGGCGATCGCTGGTCACGGACCGTCGGGTCGTTGCCAGGAAGATCGTCAGGCGAGCGGGGCCCGTGTCGAGGGCGGCGTAGGTGCGCGAGGCCGCCGCGCGCGGAAGCGGGGCGGGGAGCACCGGCGTGGGCGCCGGCGCAGGCGCGGGGGCGGGTGCGGGGGGACGTCCACCCCCGCACGCGGTGAGGAGCGCGCATCCGACGAGGAAGCGTCGCGTCATGCGGCCGTCGTGGTAGCCGCCACGAGCGCGGCCGCGTCGGCCGCCTCGGGCGCAAGGTCGAAGAGTCCAGCGAACGCGTTCACGGTGCGCGCACGCACGTCATCGAAGAGCGATGGAGCAGGCGTCAGCAACGCGCCATCGCCGGCGCGCCGCAACTCGCGATCGACGCTGGTCATCACGACCTCTGCGATCCCGCACGGCACCATAAGGTCGAAGTACGACAGGTCGGTGGTGATGTTCAGCGCAAAGCCGTGCCACGTCACCCATTGCCGCGCGTGCACGCCGATGGACGCGATCTTGCGATCTTCCACCCAGACGCCCGTCTTGCCCGGGTTGCGCGCGGCCTCGATGCCACACGCGGCGAGCGCACGAATCATCGCTTCCTCGAGTTGCCGCAGGTACCAGTGCAGATCCTGCGTGTGCCGCGTCAGGTCCATGATGGGATACCCGACGAGCTGCCCTGGGCCGTGGAAGGTGATGTCGCCGCCGCGCTCGACGTCGAAAAGCTCCACGCCGCGCGCGGCCAGCAGCGCGGGTGCGGCGAGCAGGTGCGCGGCCTTGGCCGAGCGTCCAAGCGTGATGACCGGCGGGTGCTCGACGAGCAGGAGCAGGTCATCGGCGATGGCGCCCGACAGGCGCGCGTGGGCCGCCGCGCGCTGGAGCGCGAGGGCGTCAGCGTACGGCATGACGCCGAGATCGGCGACGAGCAGGCGGTGGGAAGGCACGGGGGGAAGATAGCGACAGAGAACGACAGAGAACGACAGAGAACGACAGAGCACAGCTGGGCCCCACGCGGGTGGGCGGGGAGTTCCACGGGTGGCCTGCGCCGTGTCGGTTACGCAGGCGTCGTGGGCGATCGATCGTGTCGAGCGCCTGGCCCTGGGCGCTGGCGCTTGCCTCGCCGCCAATGTATGATAGTTTACATGTAAAGCATGTCCTCACCCCCCGGGAGGCCACATGAAGGCGCATCACCAGCTTGGAAGTCTCGTCTTGGTTGTCGTACTCAGCGCGGCCTGCGGTGGCGGTGGCGGCAACTCGCCCACCAGCCCGGCCACCCCGAGTTCCCCGGCGCCCACCGTCACCCCCCCGGCGGCGCCCACCCCCCCGGCGGCGCCGGCCACGAACGAAGTCATCGCCACGAGCGCCAACACGTTCAGCCCCGCCAGCTTGACGGTAGCCAAGGGGACGACGGTCACGTTCACGTTCAAGGAAGTGACGCACGATGTCGCCTTCGATGCGACGACCGGCGCGCCGGCGAACATTGCGGCATCGTCGAGCACCGCCGTCCAGCGCCTCTTTGCCACAGCCGGCGCCTTCGGCTACCAGTGCACGCTGCACCCCGGCATGCGGGGCTCGGTCACGGTGAACTGACCGGGTAGCGCGAGGCGCGACGCCACCGAGCCGGCGTCGCGCCTACTGCTTGCCCAACACGTGCAGCACGCCCAGCGACATCCACGGCATGTACGTGATCAGCAGTACGCCGATGCCGGTGATGAGCAGGAACGGCAGGATGTTCCGGTACAGCTTCGTCAGCGGAATGTTGAATCTCGACGAGGCGAGGAAGAGATTCAGCCCGACCGGCGGCAACAGGAATCCCATCTCGAGATTGGCGAGGAAGATCACGCCCAGGTGCACCGGGTTGACGCCGAACGCCGCGCCCATCGGCGCAATCAGCGGGGCGAGGATGATGATGGCGGAGAAGATCTCGAGCACGCTTCCCAGCACCAGCAGCAGCGCATTGAGCGCCAGCAGGAAGACCACCTGCGAGTGGACGTGAAGCTTCACCCACGCCAGGATGGCGTCGGGAATCATGGCATCGACCAGGTAGTTGGTCAGACCCATGGCAACGGAGAGGAGGATGAGCACGGCGCCCATCAGCGCGGCCGCCTTCAGCAGCACCTCGGGAAGCTGCGAGAAGAGCTTGATGTCGCGGGTGACGAAGCACTCGACGATGACCGTGTAGGCCAGCGCCGCCGCCGCCGTCTCGATCATCGTCGCGGAGCCGGTGACGAAGAGCGTGACGATGACCACCGGCAGCAGCAGTTCCCACTTGGCGAGCCATGCCGAGGCCGCCACTTCCCGCCACGAGAACGGCACCTTCTCGCGTTCCACGTGGCGCCCCACCAGGATGCCGTAGCCGGCCGTCAGGATGACCAGGAGGAGGCCCGGCAGCAGGCCGGCGATGAAGAGCTGGTCGGCCGGCACCGACGCGTCGCGGGAACTGGCGACGACGCTGTAGAGAATGACCGGAAGGCTGGGCGGGAAGAGCAGCCCCAGCGACCCTGACGCCGTCACGAGACCGAGGGAGAAGCCCTCGGAGTAGCCGTCCTTCCGGAGGATCGGATATACCAGGCCGCCCAGCGCAATGATCGTGACGCCCGAGCCGCCGGTGAAGGTCGTGAACAGTGCGCAGACCGCGGCCACCATCACGGCGACCCCGCCGGGCATCCAGCCGAAAACAGCGCGAAAGAACCGGACGAGCCGCTCCGCCGCCGCGCTCTCGGCGAGCACATATCCGGCGGCGGTCAGCAGCGGGATGGCCGGCAGCGTCGGCGACGCAATGAGGCGGTACACCTCGGCGGAGACGGCCGCGACGGGCGTGCCTTCGGCGAAGAACAGGACCATCGCGACGCCGCCCATCGCGACAAATACCGGCGCGCCGAACAGGGCCGCCACGAGGACGAGCAGCGCGAGCGGCCAGAGCATGGTCGCTGCCGCCGGCGGCACGAGGCCAATGGCGAACGCGCCACCAATGGCCGTGAGGGCCACGGCCCGTCCCCACCACTTGTCCGACGCGTTCCATACGAACTGCAGTGCCATGATGCCCAGCGAGACGGGCATGATGATCTCGCTCACCCATTCGGGCATGCCGATGGGGAGCATCTTGGGCTCCAGCCGGTTCGCCAGCACGACCTGCGAACTGGCGTACGCGAGGATGGCCACCACCGCGGCGGCCACGGAGTAGGACATCAGCCGCGATAGCCGCCGTGCCGCGCCCTCCCCGAAGAACTCCGCGGTGGAGAGCGTGAGGTGCTTTGCCTGACTCGTCGCCGCCATGCCGCCGACGAACGCGAGCCAGAGCGTCAGCTGCTGCATGTACTGCTGCGACCCGAACAGGTGAAACCCACCCAGTGGCCGGCCTATGGCATCGATCAGCGGCAGCAAGGTGGCCAGGCCCAGCGTGGCCACCAGGATGCCTTTCTCCGTGCGCCTGTAGGCCGTGGAGAGGGTCTTCACTTCTTGGCTGCGCCGCGTTGCTTGCGATACTCGTCGCGGAATCGCAGGGCGTCGTCGAAGGCATCCGCGGGCACCGCGCCACCTCGCATCTGCGGATACGCTCCCTCGGCCGAGCGGCGCCAGAGTTCCTTGGTCTTCGCGTCCACCCGCACCACCGTCAGTCCGGTTTTCTGCATGGCTTCGATATCGCGTGGTCCGCCCTGACGGATCGACTGCTGGAGCTTCGTTCCGCCTTCGCGCGCCACCTGCAGCAACTGCGGCCGGAGTTCTGCGGGAATCCGTTCCCACGTTTCCTTGCGGATGACCGTGGCCCCGAGGAGGAGCTGCCACGGCAGGTCGGTCATGAATTTCGCGTGCTCGTAGTAGCGCGTGATCACCGCCACCTGGGGCGGGGCGAGGAATGACTCAAAGAGTCCCGTCTGCAGGCCCGTGGTGAGTTCCGTCGAGGGGGCCGGCCGCGGATCGAAGCCGAGCTTCTTCCAGACCTCGGTGGTCTTGGGATCGCCCGCCCAGCTGAACAGCTTCAGTTTCTTCAAGTCGTCGGGGGTCGTGACCGACGACTTGGAAAAGATGTGGTTCCAGCCGCCGTCGGCCCAGTTGAGCACGACGAATCCCTTGGCTTCGAAGGCTGCCTCGAGCTTGGGGCGCATCTTATCGAGCACCGCGTAGGCTTCGTCGTAATCAGCGAAGGCCATCGGAATGCTGAGGGCGTACACTGACCGATCGATCTCGGCCAGCCCCGCCGACGTCAAGACGCCCGCGTTGAGGGTGCCAAGGTTCATCTTGCGCACCACATCGGGATCGTCACCCTGCCGGCCGCCGGGGTACAGGAGCACCCGAACCTTGCCGCCGGAGACCTTGCCCCACTTGTCGGCGACTTCCTTCAGGACCAGGAACCAGGACGAGTTTTCGGGGACCAGCGTGGCCATCTTGACGGTGATGGGCGCCTGCGCCAGTGCGGGCGTCACCATGCCCGCCACGAGGGCGAGGATGAGCGCGAAGAGAATCGGGAGTCTGCGTATCATGGGTGTTCAGTAACCTAGTTGACGAACAGGTCGTCGATGCGGCTGAGGAGCCAACGGGCGCGCCGCTGGCTGATAACGTTGACCAACTTCTGGTCGGGAGCCTTGCTGAGGTCGATGGCCAATGCCTGCTTGAGGAGCGACTCGAATTCCTTCTTGTTGTCTTCGCTGATCGCCACCGACTCGGCCAGCGACACGTACGGCGACACCAGCTGGCCGTCCGAAAGCAGCACAGACCGCGCGAAATGCTCGCGGGCCTTCACCATCGACCCGCCGGCCGAGGCGTGCCCTGCCTCCCAGGCGATGAAGAAATCGTGCAACGCGCCTTTTCCCCACGTTTCGTCGAGCACGAGCGCCCGCTGCATCATCTTCTCGATGGCCGCCTGCCGGACGGCGAGGTCGGAGTCGTTCACGTCGATGGCCAGCGCCGCCGCCCAGGCCGCGGCGGTCCAATAGAGCAGCGGGACATCACGTTTGCTGGTACCCGCGAGGGCAGCATCTGGTGCCGTGGCCAGTTGGCCGCGGAAGCCCGGATGTCCGACGTCGAGGCCACGGAGTCCGTATTCGGCGGCGCGCAGGTAGAGTTTCTTGGCGCGCGTGCGCATTTGCGTGGCGCGGTCCAGGTCCTGCGCTTCCGCGAAATCGGCGTCCTGCTGGATGAACGCGAAACCGTATTGCGTGAAGCCGCTGGCCGCCGCCGTCAACAGGTCACGGTGCTTCGGCGACTGCTCGATCAGGCTCTCAATGGTCTTGAGGGCGAATGGGATGGCATCCCGGATGAGTTCCGCGTCGTCGTCAGTCGCGAACGTCGAGGAACTGCCCGAGGCGACGGCGCTCCCCAGCGAGTTGATGGCCATCCGCTTGATGGAACACCCCGACGCGGCGAGGACCAGCGTACCCATCGCAGCGGCGCGAAGGGCGGAACGGAACTTCTCGATCATACACCCCCAGAGCCGGACGCTTCATTCGTAGCCTGATAAATATGCGCTGGCGCCTCGTCGGGCGCGACCTGCCGGGGGCGTGGCGGGGTCACAGGAAAGTCACACCGGCGCGGCGACGGCAGGGGTTCGCGGACCGTGCGCAGCGACGGTAGAATGCGGGCATGCGAACCCACCGAAATCTCCTGATCGCCGGCTTCGCCCTGATCCTCGGCGTCGCGGCGTCCACCACCACCATCCAGCAGGCGCCCCGCGCCGTCGCCGTGCCCGCGCGTGACCGCGCGCCGGGCGTTTCGGCGAGAGACCGGGTGCTGTTCGACTTCGACTGGCGCTTCCAGGCCGGCGAGGTGCCCGGCGGGCAATCCGTCGGCCTCGACGATGCCGCGTGGGATCGGGTGGACCTGCCGCACGACTTCATGATTTCGGGAAAAGGCCAGCGCATGGCGCTTTCCGCGTCCGCCGTTGCGCGCGCGGATTCCGCGAAGCTTCCGACGGCAGCCGAGGGACCTTTTGACCCGCGCAGCGCCGGCGGCGCCAGCATGGGGTACCTGAATGCCGGGATCGGCTGGTATCGCAAGACCTTTACGATGCCCTCGCGCGCTGCGGGGCGGCGCGTCGTCGTCGAGTTCGAGGGCGCCTACATGAACTCGGAGGTCTGGCTCAACGGCGAGAAGCTTGGCACGCGTCCGTACGGATACTCCTCGTTTCAGTTCGACCTGACGCCGCAGCTGAAGTTCGGCGGCGCCCCCAACGTGATGGCCGTACGCGTGCAGGTGAAGCAGCCCTCGTCGCGCTGGTACTCGGGGGCGGGCATCTACCGGCACGTCTGGTTGACGACCAGCGATCCGGTGCACATCGAGCGCTGGGGAACGGTGGTGCGGACGTCCAGTCTGACGTCGCAGCGCGCCGGAGTGACGGTGCGCGTGGACGCCCGCAACCAATCGGCGGCTGGAGTGGCCACCGAGGCGGAGGTCACCATCCGTGACCGGACCGGGCGCGTGGTAGCTTCGCAGCGGGCGCACGGAATGCCCGTGGATGCCGGCGCTCACGCGCGGTTCGAGCTCGCGCTGGCCGTGCCGCAGCCGCACCGGTGGTCCATCGACGATCCGTACCTGTACCAGGTGGAAGCGCGCCTCGTGGTCGCCGGGCGCGTGGTGGACGAGGAGCGCGTGGCCTACGGCCTGCGCACCATCGCCTTCTCGCCCGATAGCGGCTTCGTGCTCAACGGGGTGCATGTCCCGCTGCAGGGTGTCTGCCTGCACCACGATCTCGGGCCGTTGGGTGCTGCCGCCTTCGATCGCGGCATCGAGCGCCAACTCGAGATCATGAAGCGCATGGGCGTGAACGCCATTCGCACCAGCCACAATCCTCCCGCGCCGGCCCTGCTCGACGCCGCCGATCGCCTGGGGTTCGTGGTGATGGACGAGGTGTTCGACGAGTGGAAGGAGAACAAGACGACGTTCGGCTATGGGCTCTTCTTCGACGAATGGAGCGAGCGCGACACGCGCGACATGGTGCAGCGCGACCGCAACCACGCGAGCGTGGTGATGTGGAGCATCGGCAACGAGATTCCAGAGCAGGGTGATTCCACGCGGGCCCAGTCGATGTCCGCGCGACTCGCGGGGTTTGTGCGCGACGAAGATCCCACGCGCTTCGTGACGGCGGGGATGGACAACCCGACCGCGGCCCTCCGGACCGGCTTTGCGAAGCCACTCGACCTCTTTGGCGTCAACTACCACCTTGCGGTCTACCCGACCGTCCGCGGCATGAAGGCGTACGGGTCCGAGACGTCCTCCGACTACAGCTCGCGCGACGAGTACAACCTGGTGTTGACGAACGGCGTGCCGCAGGTGATCAACCGGCTCGGCAACCACGTGACGTCGTACGACTTCGAGGGGCCGGCGTGGGGCAACAACGCCGCAACGCAGTTCCAGGCCATGCGCGCCGCGCCGTGGATGGCGGGCGAGTTCGTGTGGACCGGCTTTGACTACATCGGCGAACCGACCCCTTTCGACTGGCCCAACCGCAGTTCGTCCTTTGGCATCGTCGATCTCGTGGGCTTCCCGAAAGACCGATTCTACCTGTACCAGAGCCAGTGGCGTCCCGAGCCGATGGTGCACATCCTGCCGCACTGGAATTGGCCCGCGGCATTCACGGGGAAGCCGATTCCGGTGTGGACGTACACGAACGCCGAGTCCGTGGAGCTGTTCCTGAACGACAAGTCACTCGGCGTGCGCACGTGGGCGGGTGAGAAGGAGACTCACCTGGCGTGGGAGGTGCCGTACGCGCCCGGGACGCTGCGCGCGGTTGCGAAAAAGGGCGGACGGGTGGTGGCTGAAGATCGCGTCGAGACCACGAGCGCTCCCGCGCGCCTGGAGTTGACCGTCGACCGTCCGACGATTCGTGCCGACGGGCAGGACCTGGCCTATGTGACCGTGCGCGTGGTCGATGCGCACGGTCGATTGAGCCGCGCCGACGGCAACCAGCCGGTGCGCTTCACGCTGACGGGGCCGGGCTCTAGTGCCGGCGTGGACAACGGTGATCCGACCAACCACGAACCGCTCGTTGGGCCGACGCCGAGTGCGGCGCAGCACCGGGCGTTCCATGGCCTGGCGATGGTGGTCA
>CANNKR010000109.1 GCA_947504615.1 Gemmatimonadota bacterium
ACTTGCCGTTCCCCACACGCTGCTCGTAGCGCGCCAGATAGTCGGCGGCGGCATCGGCGATGGCCGCCGCGAGCACACGCTGCCCCGCGTCGGAACTGATGAAGCGTGCCTCGGACCCATTGGTGCCGAAGCCGACCTCCACCAGCACCGCCGGCATATACGCCGTCACCAGCACCCGGAAGCCCGCCTGCTTCACCCCGCGGCTCGGCCCGGGATGCACCCGGTGCAGCGCGCGCTGGATGCCCTCGGCGAGGTCATTGGATTCACGCAGGTGCTCGTTCTGGGCCATGTCGTTGATGATGAAGCCCAGCGGGTCGTGCTTGGGCGCGTCGGCGTCCGTTTCGAAGCGCACGACCTCGTTTTCCATCTGCGCCACGCGGCGCTCGTCCTCGGTCTTCGCCTCGGCGAGGAAGTACGTCTCGAAACCGCGCGCGGCGTGCGGATCGCGCCAGTTCGGGTTGGCCGCGTTGACGTGCACCGAGATGAACAGGTCACCCTTGCTGCGATTGGCGATCTTGCCGCGATCGGAGAGCGCAATGAGCGTGTCGGTGCTGCGCGTCATCACGACGTCATAGCCGCGCGCGCCGAGTTCCTGCTCGAGGCGGAGGGCGACGCCGAGCGTCACGTCCTTCTCGCGCACCGGGGTGCGATCGGGATCCCAGCCACGCATACCCGGATCTCGTCCGCCGTGCCCGGCGTCCACGACGATCACGCGGCGGCGGGCGCCGCGCGAGCCGGCGCTGCCAGACGATTGGGTGCGGGAACCGGCGGTGGGCGCAGCGCGCGAGGTCCGCGCGCCTGACGATGAAATGACGTTGCCGCCGACGACCGAGGTGACGTGCGGTGCGGTCGGCGTGGCGAGTGCGACCATCGGCGCAGCGTTCGGGGCGACAGGCGAGGCAACAGATGGAGCGACGACCGGCGCGGTCGCGACGGTGGCGAGCGTGGCCAGGCGACGACGCGCGGTATCCCAGGCGAGGCGCGCACCGGCCCGTGGCGCAATGTCAGTGAAGAGCTGCACGGGGACGTCAAAGCGTCCGTCGTGCTCGCGAGCGGCCGCCACCAGCGGGTAGATTCGGCCGTCGGAGAGCGCGAATGCCGAGCGGTCGGCGATCTCGAAGGCCACGCCGCCGACACTCACGAGGTATCGGTGATTCGGCAAGCGCTGCAACCGACCTCCCAACGCCATCGTCACCGCTTCGGCCGACACGAACGTGGCCCTGGCATCGGCGAATGTCTCGACGGCCGCATCGCGGCCGTTGACGATCAGCCGAAGCGAGTCCCCCGAAACGACCTGGGCGAGCGCGAGGACGGCGGCGAACATCACCGGCGGGTCCGCACCACGCGGGCGAGTTCGCGCTGGGCGTCCTTTTCCTTCACGTCGGCACGCTTGTCATGCAACTTCTTGCCGCGCCCCAGGGCGATCACGACCTTGGCTCGCCCATTGCGGAAGCGCAACTCGAGCGGGACGACGGTGAGCCCCTTGCGTTCAATGGCGCCGATCAGGTGACGGACCTCGCTGGCGTGCAGCAGCAACTTGCGCGTGCGCGTGGGCTCGTGATTCCACGCCGTCCCCATTTCGTAGGGGGCAATGTGCAGGTTGAGCAGCCAGAGTTCGCCGTCCTTCACGATGCCGTAGGCATCGGTCAGGTTGGCCTTGCCGTTCCGCAACGACTTGACCTCGGTGCCGTGCAGCACGATGCCCGCCTCCCACGTTTCGAGAATCTCGTAGTCGAAGCGGGCGCGCTTGTTGCGGGCAATGACCTCTTTGTCGGCGGACGGCTTGGTCAAAGACGGTAGACGGTTGACGGTAGACGGTAGAAGGCGGCCTTGAAATCTACACCGCAGGGGACGGCGGGTCCCCGGATGGGGCGCGAAGCCCCCCGGAAGAGACGAGCCAGGGAGGGTCGCGGTATCCCGCCTTTCCGCCCACCGCGGTTCCCTTCTTCCCTTCTCCAGACCCCTGCACCCCGAACTCTACCCGGCGAAAGCCTTGATTCACTCGTTCCGCCCGGATACGTTTCCGTTCCTGCCGAAGTGGTGGAATTGGTAGACGCGCTGCGTTCAGGGCGCAGTGGGCACTAGCCCGTCCGGGTTCGAGTCCCGGCTTCGGCACTTGAGTAGAGAACGACAGAGTACGACAGACGACGACAGAATACGACAGAGGCGCCCGAGAGGATCGGGCGCCTTTTTCGTTCTCTGTGGTTCTCTGTCGTTCTCCGTCGTTCTCTGTGGTACTCTACCTCGCCTCCGACGGTTTCTTGTCCTCGGGCAACTCCGTCGCGCCGCCGTAGACACTGCGCAGCGCCTCGTTGGCCTCGGCCAGGTAGCTCCCCATCAGCGCGATGGCCCGCGGGAGGGGTGGTCCGGCCGTGCGTGCGGCGTCCGACGCAAACGCCAGCAGCATGCGGCCGAGCTTGTCGGCCGGACTCAACGTGCCGCCGCGCGACTGCAGCGCCTCGCGGTAGGTGGTGACGCGCTCGTTGAACTGGCGCTCGGCCAACGGCCGTTGGTCGGGGGCGACGTGCGCGTCGATGGCAAAGGCCTCCGACACGGCGGCCGCAACGTCCGACGCGGTCTGGTCGTCCAGCGCGTCACGATGCGCGGCCAGCAGGCCGAGCGCACGCCGCGCGTACCGAAGCTCCCACCGCGCGTGATCGACGTCACCGCCGGCGGCCGAATCGGCCAGCCAGAGCACGTCGCCTTCCGTCGGCTCGGCAAAGAGCACCGACACCACCGACTCGGCGCGTTGGCGACGACGACGACGCGCCGCGATCGCGCCGATGAAGGGAAGGCCGGTCACGTCCCTATTGGAGAACGGGAAGCCCCACGCGCTGCCGCACCGCACTCTCCCGCTCGAGGAGATCGGAGAGGCGCACGCCCTCAAGCACTTCATCGATCCGGGCCTGCAGCATCTGCCAGACCGGCCGGATGGAGCAGTCATGCGATGCCGCGCAACGCGCTTCGTCCACGGGATGCGAGGTGCAGTGGAGGTCGAAGGTCACCAGTTCCGACGCGGCCAGGATCTCGCGGACGGTGATCTGCGCCGCACTGCGCGCCAGCGCGTAGCCCCCGCGCGCGCCGCGCGTACTCGTCACGATCCCGGCACGCCGCAGGCGCAGCAGGATCTGCTCGGCGTAGTCGGAGGGGAGCTTCTCGCGCTCGGCGATTTCGCGGCCACTGACCAGCCCGTCCTCCGCCCGACGCGCGAGGTGCAGGGCGCAAATGACGCCGTATTCGGCCCAGGTCGTGATGCGCATACCTGACAATACCAATCGGATTGACGGGAAGGAAGGGCGGCCCTAGGGGGCGCGCCTGCGATCATCACACTGACCGAACCGCCCGGCGCGAACGGTCATCGGGCATCCCGGGGCGCCTGGGCACCTGGGACGGCGGCCCGCACGAGCACCACCAGCAATGCAGTGAGCGCAAGCATGCTGACGCCAAGCAGGCCCACCGAGAGCGCGTGCAGCAGGCCGAACATGACGCGCCGCGGATCGGCGGGCGCCAGTTGGTCGACGGGGACCACGGCGATCACGCGGAGCGCGGCGATGCGCGGATTCACGACGCCGAGCGCCACGACCGACGCGAGCACGGCGCTGGCGCTCGACGCCACGGCGAGTGCCTTCCGTCTCACCGCCGGTGCAATGAACAGCACAAGCACAGGAACGATGACCGCGCCGGCAAAGACCACCGGAAGCACGCGCCCCACCATGTCGCCGGCCATGGCGCGCGTCGGGAGCACCGCGAAGGCGCCTGGGGTGACCACCGCGACCGTCAGCAGCGCAGCACCCAGCCAGAGTGCGACCAGCAGCGCAGCCGCCACAGAACGCATCACCGGGTGATCAGGCGCGCGGCGCCGGTGAGGAAGGGATTCGAGCGCTTCTCTTCGCGAATGCTCGTCGCCGGTCCGTGGCCCGCGTACACCACCGTGTCGTCGGCCAGCGCGGCGAAGCGTTCGAGCGAACGCGCGAGCGCTGCGGGATCCGAGAGCGGCAGGTCGGTGCGTCCGATGGAGCCGGCGAACAGGCAATCGCCACCGAACACGACGCCATGCCCGACGAAGGCCACATGTCCCGGCGCGTGGCCCGGCACATGGATGACAGTGAACGAGAGCGATCCGACCGTCATGACGTCACCCTCGGCCAGCGCGTGTTCGGGCGCTGGTGGCGTCTCGATGGTCAACCCGTAGTGCCTGCCCTGTTCCGCCGCCCGATCATAGAGCGGACGGTCGGCGGGATGCAGGTAGACCGGCACATCCCACTGGCGCTTCACGCCGGCGATGCCGCCCACGTGATCGATGTGCCCGTGCGTGATCCAGAGCGCGCGCAATGTCCAGCCTTCATTCTCCACCGCGTCGATCAGGCGCTCGGGTTCATCGCCCGGATCGACAAGCACCGCCTCGCGCGTGGCCGCATCACCCAGGAGGTAACAGTTCTCCTGGAACGGCCCCACGGTGAGCGTCCGAACGATCATCCGCGGCGCACCAGCACGGGGACGGGCGCCGGCGCCGGCTGGCCGGTGCGACGGGCGGTCAGGTATTTCTCCACCGCGATGGCCGCCGTGGTGGCGTCGCCGACCGCCGTCGTGACCTGCCGCGTGAGTTGCACGCGCACGTCGCCGGCAGCGAACAGTCCCTCGATGGACGTCATCATGTTGGCGTCGGTGAGGATGTAGCCGGCGGCGTCGTGTTCGAAGTGGCCGTCGATGACGCCCGTATTAGGCTTGAAGCCGACGAAGACGAAGCAGCCCGTGCCCACGAGATCGCGCGCCTCGCCGGTTTTGACGTTGCGGATCTTCGCGTGCGACATGAGCCCCTGCTCGTCGCCGTGGATCGAGTCGACCACAGTGTCGTAGATCGCCTCGATCTTCGGGTTCGCGAGCGCGCGCTTCTGCACGATTTTCGACGCGCGGAACTCGTCGCGGCGATGGACCACGTACACCTTGGCGGCGTAGCGCGTCAGGAAGTCGGCCTCCTCGAGCGCGGCGTCGCCGCCGCCGACCACCATGATGGTGTGTCCCTTGTAGAACGCGCCGTCACAGATGGCGCAGTACGACACGCCCTTGCCCGCGTACTCGATTTCGCCGGGGACGCCAAGCTTGATCGGGGTGCCGCCCGCGGTGACGATGACGGCCGGGGCGCGATAGACGTCGCCCCCCTCGGTGGTGGTCACGAAGGTGCCGTCGGGCTGCTTGGTGATTTTCTCGACGCGCACGAAGGTCTGCAGGTCCATGCCGAACTTGACGGCGTGGGCCTGGAATTTGTCGGCGAGTTCAGAGCCCAAAATGTGCTCGAACCCGATGTAATCCTCGATGACTTCTGTATTGAGGAGTTCGCCGCCGGGAAGTCCCTGCTCGAGCACCGCGGTCTTGAGCATCGAACGGCCGGCATACATGCCGGCGCACAGGCCCGCCGGGCCGGCGCCAATGATCACCACTTCGTAGTCGTGCGTCGCCACGTGAGATCTGGATGGATGGTGGCGGGGCGAATGGTGCTGCCCCGGTACAGACTGAAAGATGGCCCCTTCGTCAAGGGCGCACGATGCTCAGCGCAAGTGCCGCCCGCCGTCCACGCACAGCACCGCGCCCGTGACGAACGGCGCAGCAGCGAGATACACCACCGCCTGCGCCACATCGTCGGTCGTGCCGAGCCGCTGGAGCGGCGTACTCTGGATGAACGCCTGCTGCTGGTCGGCAGGCCAGCCCTCAGGAGCCAGCACTGCTCCCGGCGCCACCGCGTTCACGCGCACCCGCGGCGCCAGTTGCGCGGCCAGTTGCCGCGTCATCGCCTCCACCGCCGACTTGCTGATGCCGTGAGGCACCAGCCGCGGCCATGACTCGTGCGCCAGGTGGTCGGCGATGTTCACGATGGCCCCGCCGCGCGCGCCCATCGCGCGGGCCGCCGCCAGCGACAGGAAGAACGGCGCCCGCGCGTTCACCGCCATCGTCTCGTCCCACTCGGCAGGCGTCACCGTCTCGAGCGGCAAGCGGCGCATGAGGGCAGCCGAGTTCACCAGCAGATCCAGGGCTCCGAAGTGCGCGAACACCTGATCGACGAGTTGCGCCGGCGCCTCCGGTTGCGCGAGGTCGGCGGCGAAGACGGCATTGTCGGCACCGAGCCCGCGCAGCGCCGAGGCCGTCTTGAGCGCGCCATCGGCGGAGGCGTGATAGTGCACCGCCACGCGATAACCCTCGGCTCCGAGCGCCAGCGCGATGGCCTGCCCCACCCGCTGGCCCGCCCCGGTCACCAGCGCCACGCGTCCGCCGGCGGCGCTCATGATTCGATGACCGGCACGGCGGTGCGGCGCATCGCCAGGCGTTCTTCCTGCAACTGCAGCCACTCCGGCGGCACTTGCAGGGCGCCGAGCACGCGCGGCCCGCCCATTGCCCCGTGCCAGTCGGACCCGCCACTGGGCACGAGATTGAAGAACTCGACCAGGGCCGCGAGGCGCACCGTGTCACTGGCGCTATGCCCCGGATGCCTCACCTCGGCGCCATCAATGCCGGCCGCAACCAGTCGCTCGAAGCGCGCACGACGGCCGTCGTCCCCCGGATGCGCCCAGATGGCCAGACCGCCGGCCTTGTGCACCAGTTCCACGCCGTCGGCCACGTCGAGCCGCGGCTTCTCGACGTACGCCGGACGCCCGGCACCCAGCCAGCGGTCAAAGGCCTCGCGCTGGTCGCCCACCCACCCCCCCGCAATCAGCGCGCGCGCCACGTGCGGGCGCCCCACCGCGCCACCTGCCGCCTCGCGGAGCACATCGTCCATGGTGACGGGCACCGCATTGGCATTGAGAATGGCAACCATCGATTCGGCCCGCGTCGTTCGCCCGTGCTGGAAGGTGACCAGCGCGTCCGCGATGGCGTCGACGTTGGCGAGATGCAGCCCAAGAAGGTGGACCTCTTCCTTGCCGTCCATGACGCTGAGCTCGACGCCCGGCACGACGCGCACACCGAGGGGTACGGCCGCAGCCACCGCCTCAGCGACGCCGGCGACGGTATCGTGATCGGTGAGCGCAATGACATTCAGCCCCGCGGCGGCGGCCGTCTGCACAAACAGCGTGGGCGATGCCGTACCGTCGGACGCAGTGCTATGGGCGTGGAGATCGATGCGGAGGGCGACGGCCGAGGCGCTCGCGCCGTGCGGGCTCGTCACGTCGTGCAACCCGGCCCGAAGGGAACAACCTGCCAGACGGCACCGTCAGTGGAGGGCGTACGGGAGGGCATCAGGGGAGGTCCACGATGGTGTAGATACGCGCCGGATCGAGCGGTGGCTCGGCGGCTGCGGCGTGCGCCGCTTTCAGCGTCGCGGCGTCGGGAGCTTCGGTGAACTCGATGAAGGCCCCGGACAGCGCCGCCTCCTCGAACACCCAGAAGTGGCAGCCGACGGCCGCATAGTGCGTCTGGCGCGCCTTCATGCGCTCGAGAAATTTGACGCGGTCACCGGGGGTGACCACGGTGCGCTGCATGCTGAGGGAGCGGGGCATGCGCGGGCCTAGAACCCGTGCTCGGGAATATTCTCGAGCGTCTTCTTCAGGTCGGCCATGAACCGGTCGGCGTCGGCGCCATCAACCACCTTGTGGTCGAAGGAGCACGAGACGTACGCACAGGTGCGAATGGCGATGGTGTCCTCGCCGTCGGCGCCGGTGATCACCTTGGGACGCTTCTCGATGGCCCCGAGGCACAGGATGGCCGTCGTGCCGACGGGGATGATGGGCGTCCCGGTCAGCGACCCGAAGACCCCGGGGTTCGTGATCGTGAACGTTGCCTCCTGCACCTCGGCCGGATTCAGCTTCTTGCTGCGGGCGCGCAGCGCCAGATCGTTGGCCGCCTTGGTGAGCCCCGACAGCGACAGATCCTCGGCGTTCTTGATCACCGGGACGATGAGCCCCGAGGGCTCGAGCGCCACGGCCAGTCCGATGTTGTACCGCTTCCGCAGGATGATCTCGCCGCCGTTCACTGCCGCGTTCAGGATGGGGTGGCGCTTGAGCGTCGCCACGACCGCGTGAATGATGAACGGCAGGAAGGTGAGCTTCTGTCCGGACTGCGCCTCGAAGTCGCCGCGCATCCGGGCGCGCACCCGGGCCACGCGCGTGAGGTCGATCTCGAAGAACGTGGTGACGTGTGCCGCCACGCGAATGGCCATGCCCATGTGATCCGACGTCAGGCGACGGATCTTGGACATCGGCTCAACGACATCGCCCGGCCACGCGGTGGCGCCGGGGGCGTGCGCATCGCTCATCGGGATGGCGATGCCACCCGGCAGTCCGGCGGGCATGGCGGCGCGCGCGGGCGCGCCGCTCTCGAGATACGTCACCAGATCCTTGCGGGTCACACGGCCGGCAATGCCGGACCCCGCGAGCGCGGCAATCTCGACGCCATGCTCAGCGGCCATGCGACGAACGAGCGGGGAGCTCTTGGTGCGCAGGCGGTCCTCGAAGGCGTTGCCGTTCGACGACGGTGGACGGTGGACGACAGGCGACGGAACGGCAGGCGCCACGGGCGCCGGCGCCACTGCAATCGGCGGAGCGCTGGCGGCAGCCGTACTGACGGGGGCCGGCACTGCCGCCGGAGCGAGCGACGCGCCCTTCTCGGTTTCGATGCGCGCCACGATGGTCTGCACCGGCACCGTGGTCCCCTCACCGATCACGATCTCGGCCAGCACGCCGTTCGTCGGCGACGGGATCTCCGCATCCACCTTGTCCGTGGAAATCTCGAAGATGGGTTCGTCGCGCTTCACTTCGTCGCCCACCTTCTTCAGCCACCGCGAGAGTGTTCCCTCGGCGATCGACTCGCCCATCTGGGGCATCACCACGTCCACACGAGCCACCGGAGTCTCCTTACGATTTCGGACGCTTGGCCGAACGCAGCGCCCACATGACGAGCGTCGGCAGCGTGAGCATTCCGATCACGCCACCGACCACCGTGAATTCCAGCCAGTTGCACGACGGCACGCCTTCGCACGCCTTCGCACGCGTGACGTACGCCACGACCTTCGAGGCGAACGCCGCGATCATCCCGCCGGAGAAGAAACCCAACGGGGCCATGAAACACCCGATCGCGAGGGTCCGCGCCCAGGGCGCCGCGGTCACCGCCGGCGTGTCGTGTTCCTTCTCCATCTTAGTAGCTCACCAGGCGTTTCACCGCCAGAACGATGTCAGGGGCCTGCCGGAGCACGTCGTCCACAGGGTCAGGAGGGAAAGGTAACCGAACGTCGCGGACAGGCACACGGAACCCCGGCGCACCGACACGCGCACCGGGGCCCAACCTGCGGGGGACGGCGTCAGTAGGCGGCGAACATCGCGTGCCGCTCATCCACCTGCCGATGGAGCCGCACAAAGAACTTCTTGAGGTTCCGGTCGAGACGACTCTCGCCCATCTGGTCGGAGTTCCCCTCGACGAAGGTGTAGTGCCCACCCTCCATCTTGACGGAGAGCACCAGCGTCGCGCTCACCTCGGGTGTGCCAACGACACCCTGATAGGTGCGCGAGCGATTGGTGGTATGGATCAGCTTCAGCCCGATCGTCGGGAAGAAGGCATCGGCCTCGGCGAGAACCGCGTCGGGGAGGACGGTCGTACGATGGAAGTGCTTCATGGTCGGGTCAGGGCTTGCTGGGAGCGCCGGGCTCGGCGCCCACGTACACGGTTTGCCGCCAATCTTCGGTCTTCTGCAACAACTGGGTGGAATCGCGACGGAACTGGATCCCCAGCGCCCACTCGCCCGACGCCGGGAACATCAGCGTGGCGTGGTAGGTGCCCACCTCGGGGCCATACTTGAAGCCGTCCCACTTGGTGACGCGGTCCGCATTGGTAACGTAGATGCGTCCCTGCCCGTCCGCGATGGGCTCCTTGGTGTTCTTGTCCCGGACGACGATGGTGTAGTGAATCGGTTCCAGCGTCACCGGCGGCGTGACGTCACTCCACGCGCGGATCTCGAAGTCCTGCGTCCAGAGCCGGATATCCGATTTGGGGCGATCGGGCGGCGCGCACGCCGCGGCCACCCCCGCAAGGGCCAGCATGACCAGTCCACGGCATCGTATCACAGCTCGTACTCCAGGCCGAGGTGAGTGACCTGCTCTTCGCCCATCAGGTGTCGGAGCGTGTTCTTCAGCTTTGTCTGCTGAATGAAAAGGTCGTGTTCGGGCTGCAGTCCCGCAGCGGCCATCGGCGACTTGTAATAGAAGCTTAACCATTCCTGGATCCCCTTCAAACCCGCCCGGTGGGCGAAATCGCTGAACAACGCCAGATCGAGCACCAGGGGAGCCGCGAGGATCGAGTCGCGGCAGAGGAAGTTCACCTTGATCTGCATCGGGTAGCCCATCCACCCGACGATGTCGATGTTGTCCCACCCTTCCTTGTTGTCACCGCGCGGCGGGTAGTAGTTGATGCGCACGACATGCGAGAACCCCTGATACAGGTCGGGGTAACTGTCGGGCTGCAGGATGCTGTTGAGCACGCTGAGCTTCGAGACCTCCTTGGTCTTGAACGACGCCGGGTCATCGAGCACCTCACCGTCGCGGTTGCCCAGGATGTTCGTCGAGTACCAGCCGGCCAGCCCCAGCATGCGCGCCTTCAGTGCCGGCGCGATGACGGTCTTCATCCACGTCTGGCCCGTCTTGAAATCCTTGCCGGAGATGGGCACCCCTTCGCGGATGGCCAGGGCGATGAGCGCCGGCGTATACACCGCCAGGTTGGGCGCCCCGTTGTTGTACGGAACCCCCTCCATG
>CANNKR010000110.1 GCA_947504615.1 Gemmatimonadota bacterium
GGGGGGCTCCGGCGGGTCCACTGGCGGGCTTGGCGACCGGTGTCGACTGGAGCGTCGCGGCGTCCGCGGCCCGTGCGGCGACCGTTCCCTTGCTGCCGGAGCATCCGAGCAGGGTGAGCACGAGCAGGACAGGCGACGCGAGACGGGGCATGGGCGAAGTGGGAAGTCGGAGCGAACACGGTGCACGGCGGGCGCCGGGCGGTCGAACGCATAAGTGTAGCGCTCACGATCGGCCAGCGCGACGGCGCGCGGGAGAATCTCGTGGTCGGGGGCCTGCCTTTCATAGTAGAGAGCCCCGACGGACCGCGAGGCCTCGCTCCGTCAGATTCGCGTTAGGCAGGCGTCAGACAGCGGGTGGTGAAACCCCTGACGCCAGTCGTTGCATAATCTTTACCCGCCCGGTAGAATATGTCGGATGTGACGGAAATAACGCTTCCCGGGTAGGGGGGGTGTGGCACCTGAACCCAAAGGTTCAGGGGCGTCGGCTATTTGTGTGGTTTGTGTGGGCTGTTTGTGTGGGTGGGTGGTTGGTGCGACGGCGCACGACACGTGATTGATTTTCGCTGGAAATCCCGGTTCAGCTACCCCGGGGTTCCGGCTGAAGTTCCGCCCCGACGGCGTGGGGCAGCAGTGCGAAGCTCCTGAAGTCCGCAGTCAGAAACGCTCTTCACCTTTATTGCATGAGGGAGTCCGATGACGATTAGTACTCGGTTTCGCTGGATGACGACCGCGGTACTGGCTCTCCTGTTCAGCGTCTCGGCGTCTGCGCTCGCGCAGAACGCCACCATCACCGGCAAGGTTATGTCGGACGGTGGACAGCCGCTGTACGGGGCCAATGTAGTGATTGATGCGATGCAGATCTCGATCGGCACGACCGCTGCCGGCGTGTACACGATCGTGATCCCTGGCGCACGCGTGAAGGGGCAGCAGGCGGTGCTCCGGGTGCGTGCGATCGGCTACGTGCCGCAGATGCGCACGATCACGGTTTCGGCCGGAGCGCAGACGATCAACTTCGACCTGAAGACCGACGTCAACCGCCTGAACCAGGTGGTGGTGACGGGCGTGGCGGGCGCGACGGAAGTGAAGAAGCTCGCGTTCTCCGTGGCCCAGATCTCCTCGGCCGACCAGCCGGTGGCGGGTTCCAACCCGCTGTCGCAGCTGCAGGGCAAGGTGGCCGGAGCGAACATCGTGTCGGCCAGCGGTCGTCCCGGTGCGGCGCCGAGCATCATCTTGCGTGGCCCGCAGTCGATCAACGCGTCGGGCCGCAGCCAGGAGCCGATGGTCATCATCGACGGCGTGGTGTCGCAGGGTGGCTTGGCCGACATCAATCCGCAGGACATCGACAATGTCGAAGTGGTGAAGGGTGCTGCCGCGTCGTCGATGTATGGATCGCGCGCCGGTAACGGCGTCATCCAGATCACGACCAAGTCCGGCAAGAGCTCGTCGGAAGGCATCAAGTTCCGCGCCAACATGGAGTTCGGCACGTCGGGCGTCGAGAACGAGTATCCGTTCCCGAAGTCGCACATCATGCTGATGAACCAGGACTTCACGCGCTTCTGCGTGGCGGTGGCTGGCGTGCCCGATTGCGGGCGCACGGTCGACATCTATGCCGAAGCGTATCGCATCAACGATCAGGGCGGCGACTTTGCGCTGCCGCCGGCCACCTTCAGCAACGACGGCGGCATTGCGCGCAACCCGGGCCAGGTGAACCTGCGGTCGCTGTACCTGTCGAACCCGTTCCCGAAGGTCTACAACCCGGTACGGCAGTTCCTCACGAACGGTCAGGTGTACAACGGCACGGTGGACGCCACGGGCCGCGTCGGTCGCACCAACTTCTTCGTGTCGGCGAATCAGTTCCGTCAGGAAGGGTCGGTGAAGCTGATTGACGGCTACATGCGCAATGCCTTGCGCATGAACATCGATCAGCAGATGGCCGGCAACTGGAACTTCTCGGTGCGCTCGGCCTACACGGACGCCATCGACAACAACTCGGGTTCGGCGTTCTTCCGCGTGACCCGCCAGCCCGCCAACGCCACGGTGTTCGCCCGCGACTCGAAGGGGCGTCTGTTCATCCGGACGGTGGCGCAGCAGCAGGGTGCGCAGAACGACAACCCGGCATACAACAGCGAAAACTTCCGTCCGCGGAATCGCATCAGCCGCTTCGTCGGCAACCTGTCGTCCAAGTGGCAGCCGCTCGGCTGGCTGGACGCCGAGTTCAACGTGGGCTATGACGGCCGCTCGAACTTTGCCGAGACGCAGCAGGATCGCGGCTACCGGACGACCACGTCGAGCACGATCAATCTCGGCAACATCGATCGCAGTTCGGGCCGGTCGTACGCGCTGAACTCCGCGGCCACCGTGACGATGCGCAGGAGCTGGCTGGAAAACGCCCTCGACTCGCGCCTCACGCTCCGCAGCTCGTACGAAACGTCCGACAGCCGGTCGCAGGGTGGTGGCGGTACCAATCTCGCCGTGGCCGGCCTCCGCGATCCGGACGCCGCGATCACGAACTTCTACACCACGGGTGGCACCGAGCAGGTCCGCGCGCTCGGCATGCTGGCCAACGTCGACCTCGACTACAAGGGTCGGTACATCGTCGGCGGCCTGGTCCGTCGTGACGCGGCGTCGTTGTTCGGCGCCTCGCAGCGCTGGCAGACCTACGGCCGCGCCTCGATGGCGTGGCGTGTCAGCGAAGAGCCCTGGTTCAAGGTGTCCAAGGTGTCGGACCTCAAGCTCCGCATCTCGGAAGGCACGGCGGGCAACCGCCCGCGCTACAGCGCGCAGTACGAGACCTTCACGATTGGCGCCGGCGGCGCGCTGTCTCCGTCGAGCCTGGGCAACAAGGACCTGCGTCCCGAAGTGTCGCGGGAAATGGAGGTCGGTGTCGACCTCGAAGTCATGAACAAGTACGGCCTGACGTTGACGTTCGCCAACAACGTCATCAACGACCAGCTCCTCCCCGTGACGCCGCCTGCCGCCGCCGGTTTCGGCACGCAGTGGCAGAACGCCGGCGAGTTGACCAACAAGACGTGGGAAGTCTCGCTCAACGTGCCGATCATCCAGACGCGCGACCTGAACTACTCGGCGCGCATCAACTGGGATCGCACGACGTCGGTGATCACGCGTCTCGACATTCCCGAGACGTTCTACGACGGCAATCAGCAGGGCGCCGAGACGATGTACAAGATCAAGCAGGGCGTAGCATTCGGCTCGATGTGGGGCCGTCGCTTTGTGCAGAAGTGCTCGGAGCTGCCTTCGGCGTTCCAGTCGAAGTGCGGGTCGGGCCTCGAATACCAGAAGAACGCCGATGGGTTCATCGTCTACACCGGCGCCGGCAACACGGTGAATGACGGCATCACGAAGAACCTGTGGTTCACGCGTCTCCCGGCGGCCTCTGCGCCGTGGGGTGTGGATGTCCTCGGGTGGGGCCTCCCGATCCTGGTCCGTGACTCGGTCGGTGCGGTGCCGCTGCTCAATGTCGGCCACGCGTTGCCCGACTTCCACTGGTCGTTGTCGCAGAACCTCACGTGGAAGCGCATTTCGGTGTACGCGCTGCTCGACGCCACGGTCGGCAAGTCGGTGTGGAACACCGGCCGCCAGTGGTCGCTGGGTGACTTCATGCACATGGACGTTGACCAGGGCGGGGCGAGCATCGGCTCTGCCAAGCCGATCGGGTACTACTACCGCGCCAACTCCACCGGCGGCATGGGTGGCCTGTACGACGTGCTCGGCCCGAACAACAACACGGTCGAGGACGCCAGCTTCGTGAAGCTTCGCGAAGTGTCGATCGGCTACCATGTGGGCAAGCTGCAGGGTCTGGGTGACTGGTCGGTCTCGGTCGTCGGTCGCAACCTGAAGACGTGGACCAAGTACAGCGGGTTCGATCCGGAAGTCGGCAATGGCGGTGGCAACCTGAACTCCGGGGCGCTGAACGCCGTGGATGCCTTCGGCTTCCCGAATCTTCGTCAGGTCACGTTCACGATCAGCACCAGCTTCTAACGCCGCGGGTCTCCGGTGGCGTCGCCGAATGACGGCGCCACCGAGTGACCGAACTGAGGATTTTCAATGCGCAAGCATTATCTCGTATTGGGAGCAGCCGTAGCGGCGTTGACCGCGTGCGGTGACCAGCTCCAGATCGATAACATCAATAACCCCGACGTGGCCCGGGCATACAGCTCGCCGGCCGGCGTCGAAGGCGTCGCCGCGGGGCTGGGCGTGCAGGTGTTCAACACCCAGCGTGCCACGGAGTCCGTCAACACCCAGGCCAAGATCCTGGCCGGCGAGTCGTTCGCGACCGTCGCCAACTTTGGCATGGCGGCCCGCGCGCAGATTCCGCGCAGCGCCATTTCCAATGAACTGGGCAACGACAACCAGGTGGGCAATCGCGCCAACTGGGACCAGTTCAACCGCACCATGCGTACGGCGGCCAATGCCATTGCGGCCATTGCCGCCTACACGGCCAAGGGGCAGACGATGGGCAGCGTGGCGCAGGACAGCCGCGCCAAGGCGTTCTCGTACATGATGCTCGGCGAGTCGCTGGGCTATCTCGCCATCGCGTACGACTCGGCAGCCATCGTGGTGCCGACGACGCCGACGTCCGAGATTCCCGCGCTCTCCGGCTACAAGGATGTGGGCAAGGCGGCGCTGGCCATGTTCGACTCGGCCGTCGCTGTCGCGAACAACGGCGCCACGGGGTCCGGCGGATTCCCGCTGCCGTCGACGTGGATCAACGGGCAGACCAACCTGACGTCCGCGAATTTCGTTCGCCTCGTGCGTTCGTATCGCGCTCGTATCCGTGTGGCCATTGCCCGCACGCCCGCCGAGCGCGCCGCGGTCGACTGGGTGTCAGTGATCAGTGACGCGACCAACGGCCTCACGGCCGACTTCACGGTCAACATCGGCTCCGGCTCCGGCTGGTCGGCCACGTACGACACGAACCAGATGTACGTCTCGGGTGGCTGGCATTCGGTGCCGCTCCTGTACGCGGGCATGGCCGACGCCTCGGGCAGCTATAGCGCGTGGCTGGGACAGCCGCGTGACAGCCGTCGTGCGTTCCTGGTCGTGACGCCCGACCTGCGCTGGCCGCAGGGTGCCACCCGTGCGGCGCAGCAGAGCGAGGCGCCGTCCACCAGCAGCGTGCCGCCGTCGGGCCGCTACTTCGTGAATCGGGTGACCGGCGACGACGTGCCGATCGTGGGCTGGGGTGAGTCGTACTACGATCATCGCCGGTACAAGGCGTTGAACGTGGCGTCCATCTCCGGCGCCTACACCGACATGTCGAAGACGGAAGTCGACATGCTGGCCGCCGAAGGGTACATCCGCACCGGCAACCTCGCCGCCGCGGCTGCGCTCATTGATATCTCGCGCGTCCGCAATGGCCTGCCGTCGATCGGCGTTCCGGCCAGTGCCACCGCCGCCTTCTCGAGCGCAGCCAACTGCGTCCCGAGCGTTCCGCAGGCGCCGAGCTTCACGTCGGCTGCGTGCGGCAACATCCTTGAGACCATGAAGTACGAGAAGCGCATGGAGACGGCCTACACCGGCTACTTCGGGTGGTTCTCGGACAGTCGTGGTTGGGGCGACCTGGTGGAAGGCACGGCCCTGGAATGGCCGGTCCCGTATCAGGAGATGCAGGCCCGGTTCCAGACGGCGCATAACGGCACGAATCGCGCCCCCAAGGGCACGTACGGTTTCTGAGGCTGACGAATGACGACTCCTGCGATGAACCGGCGTGCGCGCACGTGGCGCCGGTTTGTCGCCGGGCTCTGCGCTTTCACGTTGTCACTGCAGATCGGCTGCTACACCTATCAGCCCCTGCAGACCAGCGTGCCAGCGACCGGGGATCGGATCGCGGTGGTGCTGAATGACCGCGGACGTTTCGCCCTCGGAGACCGGTTGGGAGCGTCAGTAGACAGAGTCGAAGGATTGTTGGTCGGGGGCGACAGCGCGAGCGTCTCCCTCATGGTGTACGGGACGACCGATCTGCGGGGGAGTTCTTCCACGTGGACGGGCGAACGGGTTCAGGTGCCGAAGGACGCGATCACCGGCTACCAGGGACGCCAGTTCTCGAAACGCCGCACCTACATTCTGGTCGGTTCCATGGTTGGAGCAGTATTGGCCTCAGTACTGATGACGAATCTCAACGTGTTTGGCGGCCTGACCCATGCAGATCCGGGCGGCGGCACAACTGGTGAGTCCCGGTAGGCGTCACTTCGCTTGCCAGGTTCCTACGTTCTCAATCGGAGTCTCAGACTCATGCGGATTTCCAAGTTCCCAATGTTCGTTGCCGCGCTTGCCCTCGGTGCCGTCGGTTGTTCGACGGACGACGGCGGCCCGACGACCACGACTGTTCCCCCGGTGGCGTTTGTGCGGTACATCAACGCCCTGCCGGACACCCTGAACACCACGGTGCGCTGGGTGGATTATCTCGAGTTCACCCCGCAGACCTTCGTCAACGTCGCCTACCGCGGTGTTGGCCAGGGCTTGTATCAGGGCCTCAAGGCCGGGTCGCGGCACTTCAAGGTCTTCACGGCCGATGTCGTGAACTACTCGACCGCCGGCAACACGTCGGTGCTGGCTGACGAGACGATCAGTTTCGAAGCCAACAAGTACTACACGATCCTGTTCACGGGGTATGCCCGGAACGGCAGCAAGAAGATCGTGGTGACGGAAGACGTGATGCCGGCGCCCGGGACGAACGTGGCGTTGCGCGTCCTGAACGCGAACACGGGCCTCGGCTCGATCGACGCGTACAAGCTCGCCACGACCGCGGATGCGATCGCCGGCTCGCCGACGCTCGCCGCGGTAGCCGAGCAGAAGTATTCGGCGTACACGACGTTTGCGCCTGGCGCGTTTGCCATTCGCACGGCGGCCGCAGGCAGCACGACCGCACTGGCCAGCACGGCCGCTCCGGCGGGTACGGCCGGCACGACCGCGGTTGATCCGAGCGCTGGCGCCACGGTGGGTGGTTCGATCATCACGGCCATGGTGTTCCCGGCCTCGGTGGTTGGTTCGCTCGCTGCGCCGTCGGCTGCTCCGAGCGTTGTGTATCTGATGGACAAGCAGCCCCCGCGCACGACCTCGCCGTAACACGGGCGCTGGGAGCATTTGGCACGACCACACAGCCGCTGGCAAGTTCGCCAGCGGCCGTGTGTCTTTTTCCAGGGTCAGTCATGAGGGTGTCCCCCCATCTCAGGCTGTCGCTCCAGCTCATGGTCATCGCCTTGGCGGTGGTGCCGGTGAGCGTCAGGGCACAGGTAATTCACGGTGTGGTGCGGTCGCAGGAGACCACTCGCGTGGTCGAGCGCGCGCGTGTCACTGCGACCGACCTCCGCGGCCGGACGCTGGGCGAGGCCACGTCGGATGATCAGGGGAAGTTCACCCTGCGCATTGATGCAAAGGGCGCGCCGTTCTCCCTGACGGTGCGACGCATCGGGATCACCCCTTCGAGTACCGAGGTGTTGCGGGTCGCGCCGACGGATACCCTGGCGTACGAGTTTCTCGTGCCCGAGGAATCGGTCGTCGGCGACACGGTGCGCGTGACAGGACGGAAGATGCCGTCGGTGAACGAATCGCGGTACGACGAGGCGATCCGGCGCGGCTGGTTGGTCTTTTCTCCCGTCGAGGTCGCCAAACACCGCGATCACGCGACTTCGGTCTACGACCTGCTCCGCTGGGCGGGGGCGGGAAGCCTGATCATCCCTGGGCGTCCGACCGATTGCGTGCGCTCGTCGCGCTACATCAGCACCGGTCGTCGCATCGATCATTGCATGGTCTGGGTGGTCGACGGACAAGTCATGGGCCCGATCCCGGTGCTGAACCCGTCGGACACGTATTTCCTGGCCGTCCTCAGCGCGTCCCAGTCGACGATGCAGTTTGGCGACCGGGCGCCCTGGGGGGCCATAGTGCTCTATACGCGGATGAATGGGGACCAGCCGCACCCCTGACCCTCTCCCGGCGGCCTTCCCGCCCCGCACGTAACTTTCGGCGTGCAGGGTCCGTAGAGCACCCAGGCGCCGTGGAATTCTGGCGCCATTCCCCACCGGAGAAGAACTCAATGCCCCTGGCGGTGCATGCCGCCCTGCTGGCTATGACGTGGCTGTCGCAGGGTCCCCAGATCCCTGCGCCCAAGGGCTACGTCAATGACTTTGCCGGGGTGATCGCCGCGGAGAATGCCGCGCGCATAGAACGCATCGTCGGGGACGTCCGGGCCAAGTCAGGTGGCGAGATCGCCGTCGTGACGCTGGCGGACATCGGCGACAGGCCTCCTGGGGACGTCGCGCTGCAGATCGGCCGCGAGTGGAAGGTGGGCGCGGCCGCCGAGGTGGGCGACCGGCGCCGGAACGCGGGCTTCGTGATTCTGGTGGTGCCCAAGGAAACGAGTTCAAACGGCCGCGGCCAGATCAGCCTCATGACGGGCAACGGCGCAGAAGGATTCATCACGGACGCGCGCGCCGGCGACATCCGCCGCGAGGCGGTGCCGCTCCTGATGCAACGGGACTACGGGGCGGCAATCGAACTGATGACGCTGCGCGTGGCCCAGGCGTATTCGACCGAGTTCGGCTTTGTGCTCGATGGTGCCACGGAAGTGTCGCGCCCGCCTCCGGCGCGGCGCGGGCGCACACCGGGCGGATTGCCGCCGGGGGTATTCGTCCTGGGATTGATCGTGATGATGCTCCTGCTGGGCGGGAGGGGGCGCGGAAGCAACGGGTGCCTCTGGTTCCTGCTGGGCCAGGCGATGAGTGGCGGGCGAGGCGGATACGGCGGTGGATTCGGCGGTGGTGGTGGTGGTGGCGGGTTTAGTGGCGGCGGTTTCGGCGGGTTTGGCGGCGGCGGCGGATTCTCGGGCGGTGGCTCGAGTGGGAGCTGGTAACGATGGCCAGGAAAATGACGCTGGATGAACTGGTGCAGCAGCTCACGCAGGCGCATGGTGAGGCGCTGGAGGCCGTGGTGCTCCATGGCTCGGCGGCGCGCCACCAAGGGACGCCGACGGGGGCGCTGGACGTGCTGGTGATCGTGCGCACGCTGGCCGATGGCGCCTTGCGCGCGGCCGGTGCGGCGACGAGATCGTGGATGGAGGCGGGGCACCCCGCGCCACTCACGCTGACCGCTGCCGAGTGGCGGTCGAGCGCCGATATCTTCGCGATCGAATACGCGGACATTCTCTCGGCGCACCGTGTGCTCTTTGGCGCGCTGGCCACGGAGGGTGTGGTCGTGACCAAGCACGACCTCCGGATGCAGCTCGAGCGCGAGGTGATGGGGAAGCTGGTGCAGATTCGCCGCGAGATGCAGGCGCGCTACGGCGACCTCAAGGGGCAACAGATGCTGTTGGAGGGTGTGCGCGGCGGGATCTTTGCGCTGTTTCGGGCCACGCTGCGCCTGACGGACGGCGTGACCGCCCCGCATGCGGACTCGGAGGCCGTGGCGCGCGATGTCGCCGCCGCCACCGGGTTGGAGATGGCCCCGTTTCTTGCGCTTGTGGCGCACCGGAACGGGACCCGGAAGATTACGGACGCCGAGGCGCCGGCCGTGTTGCGCGGCTGCCACGACGGCCTGGAGCGGCTGGCGAACTGGCTGGACCAGCACGCGGTGGACAATGGATGACCGTCGACGCAGGAGCTGCGCGGGCGGATTCCCGATGACTGAGCCCTGAGACTCGGCGGATCGCTGCGCAGGGAGTACCGTAGACCGAACAGGTAGTTTCGCAATGTCCCCTTCTCAACGGAGAGATTTAAAGATGCGACGCCGTGCGTTGTTCCTCCTGCTGCCGCTGGTGCTGGCGGGGTGCGGGTACAACTCCATTCAGACCTATGATGAAACGGCCGCCAAGGCCAAGCAGGATATTGAGGTGCAGTTGCAGCGCCGAGCCGACCTGATCCCGAACCTGGTGAACACGGTGAAGGGGTTCGCCGCGCAGGAGCAGGAGGTGCTGACGAAGGTCACGGAGGCGCGGGCGGGGTTGTCGGGCGCCATCAAGGGGGGCAAGATGCCGGAAATGGCAGATGCCAACCAGCAGCTGACGGGTGCCCTGAGCCGCATGATGGTGACGGTTGAGGCGTACCCGACGCTGAAGAGCGACCAGAACTTTCTGCAGTTGCAGGACGAGCTGACGGGGACGGAGAACCGGGTGGCGGTGGCGCGCAAGGACTACAACGAGGCGGTGGGGACCTACAACGCCTACATCCGCAAGTTCCCGCAGGTGATGACGGCCAAGATGACGGGTGCGAAGTCCCGGGAATACTTCGAGGTATCGAATGCGGCGGCGCGCGAAGCGCCGACGGTGGATTTCGGAAAAAAGCCGTAAAGTGATTGTCTCGGGCAGGGGTGCCGTGGTTCGCACGGCCCCCCTGCCCGAAAGTATTTCTGGTGTATTTTCGGCGTCTGTTCGGTGTCCCCGGTTGCCTGCCATGTCCCGCGCTCTGTAGGTTTCCCAGATGCCACGCCGCCGCCGGTGGACCATCATGGTGGTCCCGCACGGAACATCGACTCCACGGAGCTATGAGCTCGGTGAGCGAGGGTTGCGCGCGCTGATTGCCTTGGGCGCGGGGGTGGTTCTGCTGGTGGTGATGGCCACGGTGGTGCTGTTCACGCCGTGGGGAACGCCGTCCGCGCGGCTGGCGGCCCGCGATAACGCGCGGCTCAAGACCGACCTGGCCACCATCGATGCGCGGTTGCGTACCCTGCTCGACACCATCTCGTCGATCGAAC
>CANNKR010000111.1 GCA_947504615.1 Gemmatimonadota bacterium
GTGCACGTGCACCTGCCGGCGGGAGCGACGCCCAAGGACGGTCCCTCGGCTGGCATTGCGCTGGCCACGGCGATCGTGAGCGCGCTCACCGGCACCCCGGTGCGCGGTGACGTGGCCATGACGGGCGAGATCACGCTGCGTGGGCGCGTGTTGCCGATCGGCGGCCTGAAGGAAAAGGCGGTGGCGGCGCATCGTCAGCGCGTGGAGCATGTGATCATCCCCGCGGCCAACCTGCGCGATCTCGAGGAGTTGCCGGCGGAAGTCCGGAATGGTGTGCACTTTCATCCGGTGAAGACCATGGATGAAGTGCTGGCGCTGGCGCTGCGCGCGCTGCCAGTGGCGCCCCGCAAGCGGCGTGGCGTCACCGCCGGGCGCGACGACGATGCCGTGTCGACCAGCGTGACACACTGATGACAAAGCTCAAGGCGCAGGGTGAAGCGGCCCCGGTGAAGGCGGTCGACCCACTGGTCATTCGGCATCTCGATTTCCTGGGCGGAATGGTCGAAGCCGCCGGGTGGCGGCCGCCGGCAGGGATGCCGGAGGTGGCGTTCAGCGGACGCTCGAACGTGGGCAAGTCGTCGTTGCTCAACCGCCTGGTGCGACGGAAAGCCTTCGCCCGCGTCAGCAAGACGCCGGGCCGCACGCGGGAGATCAACTTCTTCAGCGTCAACAAGGAGTTCGTGCTCGCGGATCTTCCGGGCTACGGCTACGCCAAGGTGTCGAAGGAACGGAAGTCGGAATGGGGACGCCTGATCGAGAGCTACCTGCGCGACAACCCCGATCTGCGCGGTGTGGTGCAGTTGCTCGACGCACGCCATGACCCCACCGAAGACGACCTGAAGATGTTCGACCTGCTGGCGGACATTGGCCTGCCCACGCTGGTGGTGGTGACGAAGATCGACAAGCTGTCTTCACGCGAGCGGGCCGGCCGGGTGACGACCCTTGCGGCATGCTGTGGGGTCGCCGAAGATCAGATCATTCCCTGCAGTGCAGTGACCGGCGAAGGGCGCGACGATCTGGCGGCCGCGCTGGTGCTGCTGCTTACCGCAACCCCGGACGACGAATGAGCTTGCGCGGTGCCCTGCGTTCCTGGCTGATGGCGTTCGCCCTCGTGGCGATCACCGTCCCGGGGTCAGGCGCGGGCGCGCAGCAGACGGGGGCAGTCGGCGACACAACGTCGCTGCCAGCGGGTTTTGGCACGTTGCGTCAGGACGACATCGCGGTGCGGGTGCAGTTCAATGCGCTGCAGGTGCGCGCGATGCCGCTGGACGAGACGGTCCTCCGCACATTGTCGCCCGATTCGTACCGCGCGCTGCATGAGCTGCGCGAGAGCAAGCGGGCCCAGGTGGATGCCGTGCTGAAGCGCACGGGGATGCCCGGCGCGAGCCTGTGGTACGTGCAGTTCTTCAACGCCGAGCAGGGCGAGGCGCGCTTCAGTCCGCTGGAGGTGGTGATCAACTCCGCGGGGCGCGATTTCCGCGCACTCGACGTCTTTGCGCTGACGCCGGGCTTTGGCGAGCAGCGCCTGCAGCAGCGCGAGGTACAGGCCGGGCTGTACGTGTTCGATCCGTCGGTGGACGTCGACCAGCCGCTGGTCATCACGTTCGAGACGCAACGCAGCGACGCGTGGGGCACATTGCTGAAGCGCGTCGATCGCGAACGGACGCTCATCCGAAGCCGCGCGGTTCCGAAGCCGTAGGCATTTTTCGGGTGTTGCAGCGCGGGGACTGGTTTCTTCAACGCGGGGATCGGTTTCTTCTACGCGGGGATCGGTTTCTTCAACGCGGAGACCGGTTTTTTCAACACGGAGACCGGAGATAACGGAGGGCCGCGGAGTACTGAACAAATTTAAGGGGCTCGGCGGACAGTACTTCCCGCCAAGCCCCCATTTATTTCTGTTGCTGTACTCCGTGGCCCTCCGCGCTCCTCCGGTCTCCGTGTTAAATCAACCGATCCAGAGCCGGGAAGATCCGCAGCACATCCTCGGCCGCGCCGGCGTGACCGCCCTTGAACAGGACGGCGATGTGATCCAGCGACTCGCGCTCGCGCGGCCAGTGATAGCGGCGGCGGGCGGCGGCGCGGGAGAGCCAGACGCCGTCATCGTGTTCTTCGCCGAGCACTACGACCGCTGAAGGGTCGACCACCGCGACGAAGGCGACCGCGAGTTCCACGACGCCCGTGGTGGCAAGGAAAAACGGATTGACCGTCAGCGCATACAGGCGAAGGCACTCGAGCCCGGTTTCTTCGCGCAGCTCGCGCCGCGCCGCCTCGGGCGGCGACTCGCCAGACTCGATCTTTCCGTGCACGGCTTCCCAGGTGCCCGGGCATCGCGTGCCGACGGAGCGACGAAGCGCCAGGTGCTGCCACCCCCTGCCGGCGGCGCGTACGACGAAGACATCGACCACGCCGGCGCGCACCACCGTCTCCCGCGCCCTGGAACGGCGCGGGGCCGTCACTGGCCGCGCCGCCGGGCGAGCAGCGAGTGCAGTCGCGCCGACAGCGCGCGCGGGCGGAACGGCTTGGTGAGGTAGTCGCTCGCGCCAAATTCGAAGACGCGCACCTCGCTGTCCTCGTCGCCCTTGGCCGTCAGCACGATGACCGGCAGGTCCTGCGTGGCCGGGCGCGCCCGCAGATGGCTGAGCACCCCGTATCCGTCGAGCTTGGGCAGATTGAGGTCGAGCACCACGATGTCCGGCGCCGCCCGGTCGATTTCATCGAGGGCCTTCACGCCGTCGGCCGCCTCGAAGACGATGAAGCCTTCGCGTTCGAGCAGGTCCTTCATCACGCGGCGGAGCGCATCTTCGTCCTCGACCAGCAGCACCTTGCGCGGCGCCGCGCGGCCATCGCCCGCCACTTCGTCGACCAACTGGAACTGCTCGCCCATGGGCGACGAGGGGATCGCATGCAGGTGCGTGCGCGGGGTCGCCGGCGGCAGCACCTGCGAGTTGAGCGAATCCAGGGAGCCGCGCGGATGCGTCGACGACTGCTGAGTGGCTTGATCGCCCACCGAGCCCGGGGCGTCAACCGATCCGCGCACGCCCTGGCTTGGGCGCCCGCTTTCCATGGGCGCCTCGAGCACGCGCAGCAACTCGTCGATGCTCGTCTCGCCGTTGCGGACGTGTTGCACGCCGCTTTCCCACAACGACGCCATGCCACCCTCGCGCGCCGCCTCGACCAGCTTGTCGAGCGACTCGTTGGCCGCCACACGACGCTCGAACTCCGCCGTGGCCACCAGCACTTCGGTGATGGAGAACCGGCCGCGGTACCCCGTCATGGAGCAGTCGGGGCAGCCGACACCGCGATACAACGTGGTGATCCCCTCGGGGAACCAGCGGCGCATCTTTTCTGGCACCGACCCGGTGTGCAACTCGCGGCACGAGTGGCAGAGGCGCCGCATGAGGCGCTGGGCCACGATCCCCTTGATGGCGGCGGCGATCTTGTACGGCTCGATGCCGATGTCCGCGAGTCGCGTGACGGAGCTCGACGCGTCGATGGTGTGCAGCGTCGACAGCACGAGGTGGCCCGTCAGTGACGCCTGCACGGCGATATTGGCCGTTTCCCGATCGCGGATTTCGCCGATCAGGATGACGTCGGGATCCTGACGCAGGATCGACCGCAGCGCCGACACAAACGTGAGCCCGGCCTTCTCGTTCACTTGCACCTGCACGATGCCCTGCAGGCGGTACTCCACGGGGTCTTCGACCGTGACGATGTTCACGCCGCGCGCCTGAATGGTTCGCAGCATGGAGTACAGCGTCGTCGTCTTGCCCGAGCCCGTGGGTCCGGTGACCAGCACCACGCCCTCGCGCACGTCGAGCAGCGCCTTGATGCGCGCCGACTCGTCGGGGTTGAGGCCGAGCGAGTCGAGCGACAGCACCGTGGAGCGCTGGTCGAGAATACGGATGACGACCTTCTCGCCCTGCGATGCCGGGAGCGTCGAAACACGCAGGTCGACGCGGCTGCCGTTGACGGCCACACGCGCGCGGCCGTCCTGGGGGCGCAAGCGGTCGGCGATGTCGAGCGACGCCATGATCTTGATGCGGCTCACCAGCGGAATGCCGGCGGCACGCGGGAGGATCATGACCTGGCGCAGCACCCCGTCGATGCGATAGCGCACCGCGACACCCGCTTCCTCGGGCTCGATGTGGATGTCGGACGCGCGCGACTGGATGCCTTCGGCCACGATGTGGTCGACAAGGCGGATGACAGGACGTTCGGTGCCGCGGTCGACACCGCCGATGTCCATCTCGGCGTCGTCGAACTCCTCGCTGATCGCCTCGACGTCATAGTCGGTCTGCACGCCCTCGAGGATCTTCTCGACGACATTTTCCGGGCGGTACAGCTCGTCGATTCGCTCGACGATCTTCGTGGGCGCGGCGAGCGCCATGCGGATGGTGCGGCCGAGCGCGAAGGCGAGCGTGCGTTCACAGTCGAGGTCGTGCGGATCGGCCGTGGCGATGTCGAGCACGGAATCGGAGATGGCCAGCGGCAGGATCCGATACTTCCGCGCCAGCTGCTCGGGCACCAGTTCCTTGGCCTGCTGCGACACCTGCTGGACGTTGGCGACCTTCATCCGGAAGCGTGCCGACAGCGCCTGCAGGATGCCGTCGTCCGTGACGAAGCCACGACGCACCGCCGCCTCCCAGAAGGATTCCTCCTTCAGGGCGCGCAGTTCCACCATGTTTTCGGGCGTGAGCAAACCGTCGAGCGTGACGAGTAGCCACTCGTCACGCGCGGCAAAGGCGGGTTGGGTCACGCGCCCCCCGACCGATCCAGGAACCGAACTCCAGCGATCATTGTCACGGGGGATAAAGTAACGCGGCGTCCACCGGAACGGCTACGCCCCGGTGGACGCTCTGGCGCGGTGCCCGTGGGCTACAGGATGGGCCAGAGCGAGCGCGCCAGATCGACGCTGAATGTCCACCGGCCGTCGGGCATCCCGCGGGCCACGTCCACGCGCAGTTGGTCGAAGAGCGCGAGCACGGCGACGCCCAGCGCGGCATGCCATCCCTGCCCTGCCGCCCCCGGCGCGTCGATCCAGAGCCCGGTGGCGAACGGTGCGAGGGTGAGGGTGCTCGGCACCGTACCGAACCGCCCGAACCGGAGGGGAACGAACGGGACCGAGCGCTGCCACTCCAGGCGCTGCGACACGGCCGCACGACCGGCAAACTGATGGTACGCGAATCCCGGCCCTGTCACCGGGCCGCCCACGCGCACGAGGCGCTGCGTCGGCGCGTCGAAGCCGCCGGCGACCCCTGCGGCGAGCGTGTGGGCGACCAGCGTGCCAGGTCCGGCGGGCACCGAAACATCGAGTCCCACGAGGCCGCGCCCGATCCACCCCGACTGATCCAGCCGCGCGCCGACATCCACCCGGTCGCGCTCGGTGAAGATCGCGACGTGCAATGCCAGCGTGGCGGCGCCGATAGACATCGACGACCGGCGCGCGTCGACGCCGACGCGCCACCCCTGCAGCGACTCGGCCGCAAGGGTCGGCTCATAGTGCCCGGTGGCGGGCGTCGCGTGCACCTCCAGCGCGCGTTCCTGCCGCCGTTCGACGGCCACGGACCACCGCCAGCCATCGGCCACCGCGCGGCCCGCGCCCAGCGCGACCACGCGTTCGCGATAGGGGTCGGTATAGTCGGCGCCAAACTCCTGCGCGGCGAACGAGTTCCGGACCCCACTGACTTCGGCCTCGTCACCCGCGTCCGCGTGGTCATCGAGCGCGCGCAGCCAGGCGTTGGTACCGTCGGCGCGACGCCAGGTGAGGGCGATGGCCCCGGACCCCTTACGGTTGGCGGTGCCGTAGCGCCCGCGCAGGTTGGCACTGAAGCCCGCGCCGAGCGTTCGACGCACCCCGGCGCCCACGGCAAGCCCCTCGACGCGGTTTACTCGCACGAGGTCGCTGATCGAGCGGGCAGCCGGATTGGTGCTGCGCACCCTGGACAGGGCTTCGGCGCGCACGAGTTCGCGCGCAGCCTCCTGCACGGCGCGCACGTCATCGTTGGTGGCCGCCTTCACGTCCGCCGGCAGCTGATCGAGAATGGCGCCCTTGAACGGATACGCCTTCAACTCTTGCGGCGATGCCTGGACGACTTCAGGGCCGCCAAACCAGGACGGCGACAGGTCGGCGTTCGGCCGCACGCAGCAGATTTCCCAGCGGCCGCGAATGATGCCCCGCGATGGAAAGTCCATCCAGGATCCGGAGCGGCGGATCTCGATTTCCTGCCGGCGCGGCAGCCAGTAGCGGCCGTCGACCAGCGAGTTCTCGAGCACGACCGAGACATCCTCGAGGTACTGGTCGCGCAGCGCGGCACGCGTGAACGAAAACGCCATGCGCACGACCGTGGCGGTGGCGCGGTCGATGTACACGGCGCCCACGGCCCGCGGCTGGCGGTCGTCGCGGGGGCGCACGCGCACCATCACCACCTCGATCTCCCGATCGTTGGTCCGCAGGGTCATCGAGTCGCTGATGGCGAAGTCGTACGCCGTGCGCCCCGGGCCGGACAAGGGGTGCGGGACGTCGCGCACCTCGTCGCCATCGCCCAAGCGGATGATCGACGGAAAATTGTTCTGGATGATCGCCAGATGGTCGCGATGATACTGGATGTCGGTGGGAAGCAGCAGCGTGTCACGCCGTCCGATGATGCGCTGCTTGCTCCGGTCGGGCGCACGCCAATAGACTTCCACCGCGAGCTCGTCGGTTTTCATCACCGTGGGCGGGTCGGGAAATCCATCGCCGACTTGCGCCAGGAAGGTGAGAAAGCCGTGCGCCGTGGCCACGTAATCCACGAGCCCCGTGTCGGCGAGCTGGGCCGTGCGCCGCGCGATGGCGCGATCCACGAGGCGCAGGGTCGACACGTCGTTCCACCGTGCCGAATCGACCGCCTGCTGGGCGGAGAGGGCGAAGGGGAACGCGCAGCAGGCAAGGAACGCACGCACGAGACGCATACCCCAAACTTCGCGGAGTGACGGGGAACAGGGCAACCTGCGGGAGAGGTCGGTCGATGCCATCCAGCTTCGCAACATTCGATGAGCGAGCACGCACCGGCGGCCTGATTCCGGTGTGGCGCGACGTGCTGCTCGACGCGGACACGCCGGTGGCGGCCTTTCACCGCCTGCGCCGCGGACCGTTCGCCTTCCTGCTCGAGTCGGCGCCGGCCGGAGGCGAGACGTGGGCCCGCTACACCTTCCTGGGCAGCGAACCGCAGGGGGCGTGGCGCCTGCGTGACGGCACGGTGGAAGACTGGACGGAGGCGCGCGGCTGGCACGGTGCCCGCACGCCGGCCGACCCGATCGCCGACCTGCGCGATCACATCGCCGGCATGCACCCGGCGGAGGCTCCGGAACTCGGCGCGTTCTGGGGCGGTGCCGTGGGCTATTTCGCGTACGACATCGTCCGGCACTTCGAGCACCTGCCCACGCCCCCCGTGCGGGGCGTCGCGGCGCCGGACGCCGTGATGATGTTCCCGCGCACGGTCGTCATCATCGACAACCTGCGGGCGCAGGCGCGCGTCGTCTGCGGGGTGCAGGTGGCGGCGCACGCGACGGCGGCCGAGCGCTCGAGCGCCTACGAGGCCGGGCTGGCGGACGTCGCCCGGACCATCGCGCAGATGCGCACCGGGGATTCGCTGCCGCCGCTGGATCTCGATCCGCAGGCGGCGCCCGCCGTGGGCACGTCGTCGATGACGCGCGAACAGTTCATGGCTGGTGTGGCGCGCATCAAGGAACACATCCTGGACGGCGACGTCTTTCAGGCGCTGCTGGCCCGCCGCATCGTGGTGCCGCACGACTTTGACGGCACGGATCTCTACCGGGCCATCCGCGCGCTGAACCCGTCGCCCTACATGTACCACCTGGTGCTCGACGGCGTCGAGCTGGTGGGCAGTTCACCCGAGTTGCTGGTGCGCGTGGCGGACAATCGTGTGGTCGTGCGCCCCATCGCCGGCACGCGCCCGCGCGCCGGGACCCCCGCCGAGGACGATCGGCGGTCCGCCGAACTGCTGGCAGACGAAAAGGAGCGCGCGGAACACGTGATGCTCGTGGACCTCGGGCGCAACGACGTCGGGCGCGTGTCGGAATACGGGAGCGTCGCAGTCACCGACCTGATGACCGTGGAGCGTTACTCGCACGTGCTGCACATCGTGAGCCAGGTGGAAGGGACGCTCCCCGCAGGCACCTCGGCGCTGGACGTGCTGCGGGCCACCTTCCCGGCCGGCACGATGACCGGGGCGCCGAAAGTCCGGGCGATGCAGATCATCGACACGCTGGAGCCCGAACGACGTGGGCCGTACGCCGGCGCGGTGGGGTATATCGCCGCCGGCGACCGCCGCATGGACCTGGCCATCACCATCCGAACGTGCGTGATCGCGGGAGGGGAGGCGAACGTGCAGGCTGGCGGGGGGATCGTGGCGGACTCCGATCCCGCCACCGAGTGGGAAGAGACCGAGAGCAAGGCGCGCGCCATGCTGACCGCCATCGGACGCGTACGGAGCGCCCGCCAGTAGGCACCGGCCGCTAGGCGCGGCCCCAACGACGCCCCATATTTCCCAATCATGACGTATCGACTCGTCGGGATCGAAAACAACTACCGGTTCGAGCTAGCCCCCACGGGCACGCTCGTCTGCGGACGCGCGGTCACCAGTGACCTCGCGATCATCGACCCCACGGTGTCACGCCACCACGCCGACGTGTCGGTGGGCGAGGGCGGCATCACGGTGCACGACGTGGGGTCGAGCAACGGCACGTTCGTGAACGGGGTCAAGGTCGAGCGCGCGTTCGTGGCACCTGGCGATACGCTCACCATCGGCAAGGTGTCGTTTGCGCTGGAGGAGGTGGCCGACGCCCCCGCCCCACCACCCGCCCCCGCTGCCGCGCCGATGCCGGGTGGCACCATCGTCCGGCAGATCCCGCGCACGCCGGCCGGCGGACTCGAGGAGAGCGGTAACCTGCATGCCGCGATGGCCGCGGCCGATCCTGCAGAGAAGGACCGCAAGAAGCTGGCGATCCTGCTGGAAGTCTCGAAGGGCCTCACGCGGGCGGTCGACACTGACGCGCTGCTGACCAAGGTGGCCGACTACGTCTTCCAGATCCTCGAGGCGGATCGCTGTGCGATTCTGCTGCTCGAGGGCGAGCATATGGTGCAGAAGGTGGCGCGCGACAAGCGCAGCGCCACCGTGGCCTACCAGGTGCCGCAGTCGATTGTCCGCACGGTGGTGGACGAAAAGGTCGCGGTGCTTTCGGATGACGCCGGCGAGGACACCCGGTTTGGCGGCCAGTCGATCCTCATGCAACAGGTGCGCAGCGCCCTGTGCGCACCGCTGATCGGCAGCGAAGACAAGGTGCTGGGCGTGTTGTACGTCGACAATTTCAACGTGCTCAAGCGGTTTGGCGAAGCCGATCTCGACTTCCTGATCGCCTTCGCCGGCATTGTGGCGGTGGCCGTGGAAAACGCACGGTTTGCCGAGCGTATCCGGCGCGAGGCGCTGACGCGGAGCAACTTCGAGCGATTCTTCACGCCGCAGCTGGCTGCGCGCATCGCCAACAGCGAGGAGGCCATTCGCCTGGGTGGCGAGAAGCGCCCCGTGGCCGTCCTGTTCAGCGACATCCGCGGGTTCACCGCGCTGTCGGAGACGATGAACCCGGACGCGATGGCGCGGCTTCTCACCGAGTATTTCACCGAGATGGTGGATTGCGTGTTCCGGCACGGCGGCACGCTGGACAAGTTCATCGGCGACGCGGTGATGGCGCAGTGGGGAGCGCCGATTCGTGAGCCCGATGACGCCGATCGCGCCATGGCTGCGGCCCTCGACATGATGGAGCAGCTCGACCTGTTGAATGCGCGCTGGCGCGCCGAGGGGCGCCCCGAGGTGCAGATCGGCATCGGGATCAATTTCGGCGAGGCGTTCGCCGGCAACATCGGGTCGGAGCGCCGCCTGGAGTACACGGTGATCGGCGACACGGTGAATGTCGCCAGCCGGCTCTGCTCCAAGGCGAAGGGCGGCGAGATCATCATCTCGGAGGAGGTCCGCAAGGAGCTGGCCAACCCGCCTGCGCTCGAGGCGCTTGAACCCCTGGAACTCAAGAACAAGAGTCAGCCGGTGCCTGCGTTCCGCGTGAGGCGGTGAGCGCTCCCGCACTCCCTTCGGGGTATTCCCGGAGCAGGATCGGCCCGGTGACGCTGGTGGCGCGCGATTGGGCCGCCACTGCGCTGACGCAGGCGATGGCCCAGCACGGTTCGCTGTTTCATTGGGCGGCCGCGCAGACCACTCGCGAAGCGCTGCACGGGCGCGGCGTGGCGTGGAGCACCGTGCTGCCGGCGGGCGCCGGCGGGCAGCCGAACACTCCGGTGGTCGTGCGGCATACCCGACACGGCGGCCTCTTCGCCGGCGTCACCGGAGACCTGTTCGCGATGCCGACGCGGGCGCCGCGCGAACTCGCCACCGCGGTGCAGTTGGCGAGCGCGGGCGTGATGACCCCCGAGGTGGTCGCCTATGCCGTACACCGGGTGGCCGGCGTCCTCGCCCGCAGCGACGTGATGACGCGGCGCCTGCCTGAGGGACGCGACCTCCCGGATGCCTGGCGGGCGGCCCCGCCGGGTGACGCGCGCGACGCGATCATCGACGCGGTGGCGACGCTGCTGCGCGCCCTCTCGAGTTGCGGCGCGCAGCACGCCGACCTCAAC
>CANNKR010000112.1 GCA_947504615.1 Gemmatimonadota bacterium
CTCCACGGAGGGCGCGCTCTTTCTCCTCGTGCCCGTCGGCGCACGCACGGTGGGCGGCGGGCAGGCCATCGCGGCCGCCGAATCGGGCGCGGAGTCGCTCTGGGGCAATCCGGCCGGGATTGCGCGCATGACCTCGCGCGAACTCTCGCTGCACCACTCGCAGACCGTCGTGGCCACCGGGGAAGTGCTGGCGTTCGTCTATCCCGCGGGCAAGGCCGGGGTGGTGGCGTTCGGCGCGCAGCTCTATGACTACGGGGCGCAGGAGTTCACGGATCAGGTGGGCACCGTGGGACAGTTGCTTCCGCGGTCCGTTGTCGCCGCCGTGACCTACGCGGCCACCATGGGACGTCACCTGCGGGCCGGCGTCACCTACAAGGTGGTGCAATCGCGCCTCGATTGTACCGGCCCGTGCGGCAGCATCAGCACCTTCAACGCCTCCACCAATGGACTGGACGCCGGCGTGCAGTACGCGACGCTGCGCGCCGACAGCCTGACCATGGGACTGGTCGTTCGGCAGTTGGGGCTGAAGCTGCAGGTCAACGACAACGCGCAGAGCGACCCGTTGCCCACCAGACTGCATCTCGGCGTGCAGGCCTACGTGCCCGCCGTGCGCCGGGCGCTGCCGGGCGCCGAACTGCGCTGGGCGGTCGAAATGGTGAATCGCACGTCGCTCGCCGAGCCGTCGGTTCGCCTGGGCGCCGAGCTTGCGCTTCAGAAGCAGTTGTACCTTCGGGCGGGCTATGCATCGGGGACCGGCGATGCCGCGGGGCCGGCGATGGGGCTGGGCTTCGTGCGCGGCAAGTTCTCCCTGGATTTTGCCCGCGTCTTCGGCGGCTTTTCCTCGGATGCCGGCGAGCCGCCGACGTACCTCACACTGCGCGTGAGCTTCTGATGCGCCGCCCGGTCGTCCTCGCGGCACTCGCGCTGGCATGCTGTCCCTTCGGGGTGGTCGATCGGCCATTGAGTGCACAGCAGGCTGCACCGGCGCGTGTGGGTGCCGCGCCGGCCACGGCCTATGCCGCCGCGGGATGGGGATGCCGCGGCTCAATGGCGGGCGAGTGCGCGTTGGGGTCGAGGGTGAGCGGACCACGCGATGCCTCGGAGCGTCGTCGATGGGCGCCGGTGGCATCGCTGATGCTCCCCGGGATGGGCCAGGTGGTGCTGCAGCAGGACCGGTTTGTGGCGTACCTGGCGCTGGAGGCCTGGGCCGTGCTCGAGTTTGCCAACCAGCGTACCGAGGCGAGGCGCCAGCAGTCCCGCTATCGCGGACTGGCGCGCGACGTCGCCCGGTCGCTCTACGGGCCCACGCCGCCGGTGGGGAGCTGGGCGTACTATGAGTCCCTGGAGCACTACGTCGAGAGCGGAGTCTTCGACCGGATTCCCGGCGGGGAAGTGGATCCCGATATTGATATCGCCACGTACAATGGCGCGATGTGGTTGCTGGCGCGCCAGACGTTCTGGACCGACCCGACGGTGCCTCCGCTCTCGACCACCGCGTCGTATCGCTATGCCATGAATTTCTATCTGGACCGGGCGGTGCGATCGGAGTACCGATGGTCCTGGCGCAATGCCCAGCTGGAGCAGGACTTGTACGTGCGCACCATTCGGCGCAGCAACACGTCGTTCCGGGAGGCGCGACGTGCCCTGGGGCTCGTGATCGCCAACCATCTGCTGTCGAGCGTCGATGCCTTCGTGACGCTCCGCGTGGAGGGACTCGCAGGCGGCGACATGACCCGGGGATTTGCGTTGCGTGGCAGCTTGCCGCTTCCCTGAGTGACGAAAGTTCCGCCGGCGGCGTCTATTGAGGGCGCAAGTCGTGTTCTGGCTTGTGTTTGACACACCCCCCACGAGCGGGTACGTTACCGAACACAAGAGGAGCTGATCGGACCGAGTGACGCACACGACCGCCGTTTACTTTTCGCCGGACGGACAAACCGCGCCGGAGCCGATTCGTGCGTGGCTCGACGCGAATCGGTTGCCGTCCGTGACCGTCTCGACTGCCGACGACCTGATGGCCGCGGCGCTCCGGTCGCGCCCTCGGCTGGCGATCATCGATGCGCGCGTGCATCCCGTGGCGGCCCTGAAGGGGTGCCAGCGGTTGAAGTCCGATTCGTTCACGGCCATTGTGCCCGCGCTGGTCTGGGTGCGTGATGATGTCACGTCCTTCGCTGCGGCATTCGACGTCGGTTCGGATGAGGTGATGCGCGAGGGGACGCCGCCTGCGGAGGTGTCGCTCCGCATTCAGGCGCTGCTCCGTCGCTCCGACCGCGACACGTACGTGCATCCCTCCACGCGCCTGCCCGGCGGGCTCGAGATCGAATCGGAGATCATGCGTCGCCTCGAGGCGGATGACGTGTTCGCCGCGTGTTATGCAGACCTTGATCATTTCAAGGAATACAACGATCGCTACAGTTACTACGATGGTGACCGGGTCATCCGGATCCTGTCCAAGATCCTGCACGATGTGGTGAAGGGGACCGTGGCGGAGCGCGGATTTGTCGGGCATATCGGGGGTGACGATTTCCTGTTCGTCATCCCGGCGGATGACGTGCAGGAGGTGTGCAGCGAGGTGGTGCAGACTTTTGATGCGCTGATTCCGTACCAGTATTCCGAGCAGGATCGGCGCGCCGGCTATTACTTTGGCAAGGACCGGCGCGGCCAGTTGCACAAGGTGCCGCTGATGACGGTGTCCATTGGCGTCGTGACGAACGAGCGGCGCCGGTTCACGCACCCATCCCAGGTGAGTGAGCTGGCGACCGAGATGAAGAGCTATGCGAAGAGCCTCTCGGGTTCGGTGTTCACCATCGACCGTCGCGGTGACGAGGCGGCAGACGATGGCGGATCTCCGGTGCCCATGCCCGACGCGGCCATCGTTGTGGAGGAGCAGCTGTGAACGTCTCATGTCCTGATTGCCGGTCGGTCTTTCGCGTCGATCCCTCGAAGGTGCCGACGGTTGGCGTCCGCGCGCGCTGTTCGGTGTGCGGTGGTGTCATCTCGATTGCCGCATCTGCGGTCCAAAGCGGCGTGACCGCGCCGTCGTCGTCGTTCACGCCTCGCATGTCGATGCCGCCGACGCCCGTACGGCCGATGGCACCGGTGCCCGAGCCGATGACCATGCCGCGCATTCCGGGCCGGGCGTCGCGAGCGGCGACGGAATCGGAGGTCGAGGCGGCACCGGTGCCGTTGCCGGTGCCCGTGCACCACGAGACGCCCGCGCCAGCGGCGATGCCCGTGGTCGAGTCGGCCCCAGCGGTCGGAAGGGAACCGGAGATCGACGTTGGCCGTGCATCGACGCCGTCGGTATTCTCGACGCCGGCGATGCCGCTCGTGACGGCGATCCCGCGTCCTGCGATGCCTCCGTTGCCCGCACCCATGCCGGCGGGTGCCACTCCGTTGCAGCCGCGTCCGGGGGCCCCAGGACCCTTCACTCCCGCGAGGGGCGGTACCCCTCCGGTGGCTCCGAATGCGGTCGGTAGTCCGTTGAGACCGACGATGGCCACCCCGATGGCGCCGCCGATGGCACCGCCAATGGCGCCACGGCCGATGTTCACGCCTCCGATGGCAGCTCCGGCGGCTCCTCGTCCGATGTTTGCGCCGCCAGGTGCAGCGGCAGGTGCTGGGCCAGCTGCAGGGCCAGGGGCATCGATGCCGCGGGCAACCCAGCCGCGGATGATGCCGCCCGTAGCGGCGCCGGTGGCCCCGTCTCGTCCGTCAGTGCCGACTCCGACTCCGGCGCCGACCCCGGCACCGGTGTCGAGTGCGGTCACGCAGCCCATCATCCCGGTGGCGCGTCCGACGGCGCCGACTCCCGCGCCGACGCCAATGCCATCCGCGGAGCCATCGCGCCCGACGGCTTCGACGGCGCCTGGAGTCGCGCGGCGCGTGATCAACCCGTTCCTGAACAACGACCCCAACCAGAAGGCGAAGCGGTTGGCGCGTGCGCTGGTCTCCGACATGGTGGCGTATTTGCCACAGAAGCGTGAGGAAGGGCTGAAGAACGGCACGCTGAAGGAGCTCTTCCGCGAGGAGATCAAGAAGAGCTACGAGGAGTATTGCGACCAGATCGGCAGGGAGTTCGCCGAGACGACCACGCACTTCCAGGAAGCGCTGAACGACGTGCTGGCGGGTGGGAAGAAGATGTTCTAGGGGGGAGCGAGCGAGAGCGCACGAGCGCACGAGCGCACGAACGCATGAACGCACGAACGCGAGACTGGGCACCGGTCTCGCGTTTTGTTACCTGAAGGTGTTCTCGTGCGATCGTGCGATCTCGCGATCTCGCGATCTCGCGATCTTGCGATCTCGCGATCTTGCGATCTCTAGCTCCCGTGATCTGCCCTCTCCTCCTAGAACTGTCGTCCTCCCCGGTGTAAATTCGACCTACGCCGTCTCCCGCAGCGGGGGGCGGCATTTTCTCGCACCGTGACCACATCCGATGGCTGACAGCGAACGCGCGAAATCCTTGCGGCAGGACGAGGAACATCTCTCGGAACTGCGGAGGTTTCTTTGACCTGGACGGCAAGCGGCAGCGGCTGTCGGTACTCGAGTCCGAAATGACGGCGCCGGGGTTCTGGGATGCGCAGGAGCGCGCCCAGACCCTCGTGCACGAGATGAAGCTGATCAAGGGATGGCTGGATCCGTTCGACAAGCTGTGGGCGCGCGTGGTGTCGGCGCTCGAGCTGGACGAGATGCTCGAGTCCGAACCGGATCCGGAGATGATCGCCGAGGTGGACCGTGAAACGGCCGCGCTCCGCGAGGAGTCGGAGGCGTTCAAGCTCCGCTCGCTGCTGCAGGGTCGCGACGATTTCCGCGACGCCCAGGTTGAAATCAGTGCGGGCGCCGGGGGCACCGAGGCGCAGGACTGGGCGCAGATGCTCATGCGCATGTACACGCGCTGGGCGGAGCGCCGGGGCTACGGCGTGGAGATCATCGACCTGAGCGAGGGCGAGGAAGCGGGCATCAAGGGCGCGGTGCTCGAGATCAAGGGGCTGTACGCGTACGGATTCCTGCGCCCCGAGGCGGGCGTCCATCGCCTGGTGCGCATCTCGCCGTTCGACTCGCAGGCTCGGCGGCACACGAGCTTCGCCTCGATCTTCGTGTATCCGGTGGTGGACACGGAGATCAACATCGAAATCCGCGAAGAGGACATCAAGATGGATGTCTTCCGGGCGAGCGGGGCGGGCGGTCAGCACGTCAACAAGACGAGTTCCGCGGTGCGCCTGACGCACATTCCGTCGGGGATCGTGGTGAGTTGCCAGCAGGAGCGCAGCCAGGGGAAGAACAAGGCGACGGCGATGAAGCAGCTGAAGAACCGGCTGTATCAGGTGGAGCTCGACAAGCAGCTGGCGATCAAGGCCAAGCTCGACGCCACCAAGGCGGACGTGTCGTTCGGCAGCCAGATCCGCAGCTATGTGTTCCAGCCGTACACGATGGTCAACGATCATCGGACGGAGCTGAAGCTCACCGACGTGCAGAAAGTGATGGACGGCGCGATCGACCCGTTCATCGAGGCCTACCTCAAGTTGTCCGGCAATGCGGGAGCCACGCGATGAGCGACGATCTCAATCACGTGCTGCGGGCGCGGCGCGACAAGCTGGACGCGCTGGCCGCCCGCGGCATCGCCCCGTTCGCCTACGGGTTCGACCGTTCGCACCACGCGGCAGAGTGCGTGCCGCTGCTGGGGGACGCCGAGGAGGGGGCGGTGGTGCGTCTGGCGGGGCGCCTCGTGGCGCTGCGCGCGCACGGCAAGACGACCTTTGCGCATCTGGGTGATCCGTCGGGGCGCGTGCAGCTCTACTTCAAGAAGGATGTGCTTGGCGAGGATGGCTGGGCACTGTGCGACCTGCTGGACCTTGGCGATGTGATCGGCGTGCAGGGGCCGCTGTTCCGCACGCGCACGGGCGAGGTGACGGTGCGCGTGGAGCAGCTGGAGTTGCTGGCCAAGTCGCTGCGTCCGCTGCCGTTCGGCAAGGAAGAGACGGTGGACGGCAAGGTGGTGCGCCACTCGGGCTTCGCCGACGGCGAGCAGCGCTCGCGCCAGCGCTACGCCGACCTGGCGGTGCACCCGGAGGTGCGCGCGCTCTTCGTGGCGCGCACGCGGATGAACACGGCGGTGCGGGGCTTCCTCGACGGACTCGGCTACCTGGAGGTGGAGACGCCGGTGCTGCAGCCGCTGTACGGGGGCGCGGCGGCAAAGCCGTTTGTGACGCACCACAACGCGCTCGACATGCCGCTGTTCCTGCGCATTGCGGATGAGTTGTACCTCAAGCGGCTGGTGGTCGGCGGCTTCGACCGCGTGTACGAGATCGGGCACGACTTCCGCAACGAGGGGATCGACCGGACGCACAATCCGGAGTTCACGATGCTCGAGTTCTACGAGGCGTACGCCGACTATACGGCGATGATGGCCCGCGTCGAGGCGCTCATGATCACGGCGGCCACCGCCGTCCGCGACGTCCTGTCGGCCGCCGGCCTGGCGACGGACGCCCCCGCGTTCGATCCGGCGGTGCTGCAGGGGCCGTTCGCGCGCATGGAATGGCTGCCGTCGCTGTCGAGTGCGCTGCATGTGCCGGATGTGACCGCGTTGAGCGATGCCGAGCTGCGCGCGGCCGCGGAGAAGATCGGTGTCCACGGCGTCGGGTCGCTCTCGCGGCCGAAGCTGATGGATGAACTCTTCCAGTTCCACGTGGAGAGCAAGATCGACCGTCCGACGTTCGTGGTCGACTACCCCAAGGAGCTGTCGCCGCTGGCCAAGCCGAAGCGTGGCAATCCCGAGCTGACGGAGCGATTCGAGCTGTTCGCGCGCGGCAAGGAGATGGCGAATGCGTTCAGCGAGCTGAATGATCCCATCGACCAGCGGCAGCGCTTCGAGGCCCAGGCGCGCCTGAAGGCGGCGGGTGATGAAGAGGCCAGCGGCGTGGACGAGGACTACCTGCGCGCCATGGAGTACGGCATGCCGCCGATGGGCGGCGTGGGGATCGGCATGGACCGGTTGTTCATGTATTTGACGGGCACGGCGCACATCCGCGACGTGATCCTGTTTCCGACGATGCGGCCGGAGTAAGGGCAGGGTCTGGTGAACCGACTCGAACTCGAGATTGCCTGGCGCTACCTCCGCTCGCGCGGCAGGACCCGCTGGCTGTCGTTCATCTCGGTCATCGCCATCGGCGGCATCGTCATTGGCGTGAGCGCGCTGATCCTGATCATCGGCGTGATGAACGGACTGCAGACCGACCTGCGCGAGAAGATTCTCATCGGCAGTCCCGACCTGCGCGTGCTGGTCTTCGGGGACGAGTTGAAGATCACGGACTGGCGGACGGTGCAGGCGAAGGTGCGCAAGGTCGACGGAGTGGTGGCGGTCGCTCCGTTCGTGCTGACGCAGGCGCTGGCGAACGCCGGGCATGACTACACCGAGGGCGTGTCGGTGTCGGGCATCGAGCCGCTGGGCGCGAGCAAGCGCCCCGTGACGTCGATTCGCGAGCACGCCACGATGGGTGACTTTTCGTTTGTCACCAAGGACGGCACGCGGCGGGGCGCGGTGGTGGGGAAACTGCTGGCGGAGCGCCTGAGCGCGTATCCGGGGGCGGAACTGACCATCATGGGTGCTCCCGACATGCGACCGAGCGCCGTGCTGGGCATGCCGGTGCCCCGCGTGGCGAAGTTCGAGGTGACGGGGGTTTTCGAGACGGGGATGTACGAATACGACAACGCCTACGTGTTCGTGGACCTGAAGGCCGCGCAGGAGTTCGCGGGGCTCGACAGCGCGGTCACCGGGCTCGAGGTGGCGACGGCGGATCGATGGGTGGCCCCGGCGGTGGCCGAACGCATCGGGAAATCGCTGGACTTTCCGTATCATACCGTCGACTGGCAGGAGCAGAACAGCTCGCTCTTCCGCGCGCTGAAGCTCGAGAAGATGGGCATGGGCGTGATTCTGTTGCTGATCATCGTCGTGGCGGCATTCAACATCGTGAGCACGCTGACGATGGTCGTGCGCGACAAGACGCGCGAGATCGGCATCCTGAAGGCGATGGGGTTCACCGAGGCGGGGATCCGCCGGATCTTCCTCATTCAGGGCGTGGTCATCGGCTTCGTGGGGACCATGCTCGGCACGACGCTGGGGGCCTCGCTCGGCGTGCTCATCGACCGGTACCGGCTGATTACGCTGGACCCGACGGTGTACTTCATCGATCACCTCCCCGTGCGGCTCGAAGTGGGCGACACCCTGCTGATGGCGCTGCTTGGGTTTGTCGTCGCCGCGTTGGCGACGCTGTATCCCGCGTGGCAGGCCTCGCGGCTCTACCCGATCGAAGCGATCCGCGGCGAATGACCCCGATTCTCGAGGCGCGCGGCGTCACGAAGGTCTTCACCGGCGGCGACGGCGGCGAGATTCGCGTGCTCGATGGCGTGGACCTGCAGGTGGCCCGGGGCGAGATGGTGGCCGTGGTGGGGGCGAGCGGTGCGGGCAAGAGCACGCTGCTGCAGGTGCTGGGCGCGCTGGAGCGGCCGACGGCCGGCGAAGTGGTGCTCGACGGGCAGTGCGTGAGCATGGTCCCCGACGAGGCGCTGGCCGGCCTGCGGAATCGCGGTGTCGGCTTCGTCTTCCAGTTCCACCACCTGCTGCGCGAGTTCACGGCGCTCGAGAACGTGATGATGCCGCTTCGGATCGCCGGGGTGCCGATTTCCGAGGCGCGCGCGCGCGGCGAGGCCCTGCTGGCGCGTGTGGGCCTGACGCCGCGGATGCATCACCGGCCGGGCGAGCTGTCGGGCGGTGAGCAGCAGCGCACGGCCGTGGCGCGCGCGCTGGCGGCGTCGCCGCCGCTCGTGCTCGCCGATGAGCCATCGGGAAACCTGGACCACGCCAACGCCGAATCGCTGCACGACTTGTTCGCGTCGCTCGCCTCCGAGATGGGCGTGGGGCTGGTGGTCGTGACGCACAACCGGGCGCTGGCGTCGCGCGCCCAGCGCATCCTGTTGCTGGAGAACGGACGGCTGGGCGACACCCGCGGGGAGGGACTGGTCTGATGGTTTGCGAACACTGCAAGGAGCGGGACGCCGTGGTGCACCTCACGCAGATCGTGGAGAGCGCCGTGACGCAGCTCCACCTGTGCGAGAAGTGCGCCGCCGCCAAGGGGATCGAAACCACGGTGGCGGTGCCCAAGCACCCGCTGGGCGACTTCCTGCATGCGGTCCAGCAGCAGGCGGCGCCGGCGGCGGGCGACCAGGTGCGCTGCGCCTACTGCGAGACCACGCTGCGTGACTTCCGTGCCTCTGGGCGCCTGGGGTGTGCGCAGTGCTACACGGCGTTCGAGGGCGCGCTGCGCGAACTGCTGCGCCGGGTCCACGGCGCGGCCCAGCACACCGGGCGCGCGTACGAGGCTCCCGTCCCCGCGACCGTTGCTCGCGATGGCGCGCTGGACACGTTGCGCAACCGGTTGCAGCAGGCCGTGGCCGCCGAGGAGTTCGAGACGGCGGCGACGCTGCGCGACCAGATCAGGGCCCTCGAATGACCCTCGACCTTTCGCTGCTGCCGGACGGAGGGATGCCGTGGATCACGGCCAGTGGCCCTCACGCCGACATCGTGCTCTCCTCGCGCGTCCGTTTGGCCAGGAACGTGGCCGGCTTCGCGTTCAGCCCTCGGGCGCGCGACGGGGAGCGCCTCCGGGTACTTCAGCAGGTGCGCGACGCCGCGGGGCACTCGGAACTGCTGGCTCGCGCCGTGCTGCTGCGCGTGGACGAAATGTCCGTGAACGAACGCCGGTTGCTGCACGAACGGCACCTCGTGAGCAAGGAACTGGCGGAACTCGATTCACCGAATGCGCGCAGTGGCGCCGCGGTCCTGGTGGCGGACGAGGCGGCGCTGATGGTGAACGAGGAAGACCACCTGCGGTTGCAGGTGTTCCGCTCGGGCTTCGACATCCGGGGGGCGTGGGAGCGGGCGTCCCGGGCCGACCGCGACCTGGGCGACATCCTTCCGCTGGCCTACCACCGCGAGTTCGGCTTCCTGACGTCGTGTCCGACCAATGTCGGGACGGGACTGCGGGCATCGGTGCTGGTGCACCTGCCGGGGCTCGTGCTGACCCAGGAGGTCGGGAAGGTGCTGTCGGGGCTCCAGCAGATGGGGCTGACCTACCGGGGGCTTTACGGAGAGGGGAGTGAAGTTGTCGGGAATTACTTCCAGATCTCCAACCAGACGACTCTTGGACGGGGCGAGGACGAACTGTGCGACCACCTGTCGCGGGTGGTGTCCCACGTGGTGTCGAGGGAAGACGAGGCGCGTCGTGTCCTGATTCGGGACGCCGGTTATATTATCGAGGACAAATTGTGGCGGGCGTATGGCACCCTGCGGTATGCCCGGAGTTTGAGCGTCGACGAGGCCATGAACCTCCTCAGCGGCGTGCGGCTGGCGGTTGGGCTGAAACTTGTGTCGGGTTTGAGTGTCTACACACTCAACAAGCTGTTGGTATTCAGCCAGTTGGCCCACCTCTCGCTGGCTGAGGGGCGGCCGTTGACGGAGAGCGAGGCCAGTCTCGCCCGGGCGCGCTACGTGCGCGGGGTGCTGGCCGAGGAAGCGGGCCCGGCGTAGTCCGGCGTTCGCAGCGACTGGAGAGGCAATGAACGGCTACAACTTCACCGAACGCGTGCGGAAGGTGCTGGCGATGGCTCGCGAGGAGGCTGCC
>CANNKR010000113.1 GCA_947504615.1 Gemmatimonadota bacterium
CAGTCGCACGGCGTCATCCTGGACGGCGTGGTGCGCACCGTGCCGCAGGCCGAGGGACTGGCCCGCGTGGCCGCCGAGATCGGCAAGCAGGTGGACGTCGTGCTCCTGTTCGAGATTGACGACGAGGAGCTGGTGAGCCGCCTGAGTGCTCGTGCCACGTGCGGCGCCTGCCACTCGCCGGTCGCCGGTCGGCAGCCGGGCGAGACGCACGCGGAGTGCACGGCGAGCCCCAAGGGGACGCTGGTGCGACGCGCCGACGACGAGCCCGACGCCATCCGCAACCGGTTGCGCGTGTACAAGGCGCAGACGGAGCCGGTGGTGGCGTGGTATCGCAGCCACGGCGGCAACGTGCAGGGGATCCAGGCCACGGGGTCGTTTGCGGATGTCGAGGCCCGCGCGCTGCGAGCGGTCGGGCGTTGATCCAGCTCAAGAGCGCCCGCGAAATCGAAACGATGGTCGCGGGCGGCAGGATCCTTGCGCTCACGCACGCGCACCTGCGCACGCAGGTGCGGCCCGGCATCAGCACGGGGCAGCTGGACAAGATCGCCGAGGAATTCATTCGCAGCCATGACGGCGCGTTGCCGGCATTCAAGGGGCTGTACGGCTTTCCCGGCGCCATCTGCATCTCGGTGAATGACGAGATCGTGCACGGCATTCCCACGCCCAAGCGGCTGCTTGGCGACGGGGACATCGTGAAGCTCGACGTCGGGGTGCAGTACCAGGGGATGTTCACCGATGCGGCCATCACGGTGCCGGTGGGAACGATTGCCCCCGAGACGCAGCGCCTGATCGACGTGACGGAGCGGTCGCTGGAGGCCGGCATGGCGCAGGCGGTGGTGGGGAACTACGTGGGCGACATCGGGCACGCGGTGCAGCAGGTGGTGGAGCGCGCGGGGTTTTCCGTGGTGCGTGAGCTGGTGGGGCACGGCGTGGGCCACCTGCCGCACGAAGACCCGCAGGTGCCCAACCACGGCAAGCCGAAGCGCGGCACGCGGCTGCAGGCGGGGCTCACCATTGCCATCGAGCCGATGGTGAACGTGGGCGGGCCGGCCACACGCACGCTGGCCGACAAGTGGACCGTGGTGACGCTCGACGGGACGCTGAGCGCGCACGTGGAGCACACGGTGGCGGTGACGGACGACGGGCCGCGGATTCTGACGCGGTTGTAACGCCCGCATGTCCTTGCTGATTCGCCGTTTCGCCGTTGCGGTGGCCTTCACCGTGCTGGCGGCCCTTCCCCTGGGCGCGCAGCGAGTCCGTGGCGCGGTGCTGCGGGGCGATGGCACGACGCCGGCGGTGGGTGTGGTGGTGGTGGCCAGCAGTGCCAAGGGGACCGTGGTGGCCCGCACGCTGAGCAACGATGCCGGCGCGTTCGAGCTTCGCCTGCCGGCCTCGGGCAGCTATGCGCTGAGTGCACTCCGCATCGGCTTCCGGCCGAGCGTGGTGGAGAGCGTCGCGGTGGCCGACACGGGGACGACGGTGGTGAACATCGTGCTCTCCAGTGCGGCCATTCCGCTGGCGGCGGTGTCGGTGCGCAGCGAAGACGTCTGCGGTTCGGCGGGCGACCCGCAATCGCAGGTGGTGCAGCTGTGGGGCGAAGCGCGCACGGCGCTGACATCGGCCGCGTTGTGGGCACGCGAGCAGATGGAAGCCGAATGGATTTCGTACCACCGTGAACTGCGGCCGGGCACGGAGTCGGTGCGCTCGCAGTCGGTGCGCCTGACGCAGAGCGCCACGACGCACGCGTTTGCCGCCTGGGACGCCGACAGCCTGGCGGCGCGCGGATACGTGGTGCCCGAGGGGAGCAGCAGCATGTACTACGCCCCCGACCCCGATGTATTGCTGTCCAACAGTTTCGCCGAGACGCACTGCTTTCATCTGGAACCACCGGCGGCGAATGCGCCGACGCTCGTGGGCATTGGCTTTGCGCCGCAGCGCACTCGCGGCAATCGCGTGGAGATCCAGGGGACGCTGTGGATCGATCGTGCGTCGTCGGAACTGCGCCGGCTCGAGTTTCGTTACGTGGGGCTGCCTGCCATCACCGATGAGGCATCGCCCGGCGGGAGCGTGGAGTTCCTGCACCTGCCGGAAGGGCCGTGGATGGTGAGCCGGTGGTTCATCCGCATGCCGAACGTGGGTGCGCCGGAGCGCCCCGAGAAAGGCTACCAGGTGACGCTGGTCAGGCCCGGCGAGGCGGTGATGCGCGCGATCGAGATCACGGGTGGCATTGTCTCCACCGTGAGCCGTCGCGGCCGGAGGCTGTACCAGGCCGAGGGTGGAGGAATTGCCCTGCAACTGGTGCGTCCCGACAGCACGGTATCGGTGGCCTTTCCCCACGTCTCGCTGGTGGGCACCGACTATGAGTGGCGCGGCGACAGCAGCGGGCTCGTGCGCGCGGCGCCGGTGCTCGACGGGCACTACACGGCGCGGATTGCGACGGCCGAGATGATTGCGCTGGGCACGCCACCGCTGGAGCGCGAGGTGACGGTGCTCCCGACCCGGACGCGGCTGGACAGCGTGAGCGTGCCGTCGGCGCGCGAGCTGGTGCGCACCGCGTGCGGGCAGGACGTGGTGAAGGATGGATTTGGCGCGCTGTACGGCACGGTCCTCGATGCCAAGGGACGACCGGCGCCGGGGCGCGCGGTCGTCGTGTCGTGGCTGGGGCGGGTCGACGGGCTGCGCAATGGCCGCATTTACGCAGGGTTCGGCACGACGGGCACACTGAGCGACGACAACGGGGCGTGGCGGGTGTGCGAGGTGCCGCGCACTCGCACGCTCACCGTGCGTGCCGCGGGCGACGACGGTGTGACGTCGGCGCAGGTGACGGTGCCCGAGTGGCGCTGGTCGGTGCGCGTGCCGTTGCAGGTGGGCATCGTGGCCGGGGGGGCGGATGGGGCCGTGGACTCGACGGCCGCGACGATCGAGTTGCAGGTGCACGACCAGACGGGGCGCGTGCTCGACGCCGCGACGCTGGAACTGGGCGCGGGCACCGGGGAGCAGCGCAAGGTGACCACCGACAACCGCGGCCGCGCGCTGGTGACGTCGTTTCCGCCCGGCGTGGTGAAGCTGCGCGCCAAGCGCGCCGGCTATGCCACTGGCGACGTGGTGTTCTCGGTGGCGCCCGGGCGCAACACGGTGCCGGTGATCCTGGACAAGAGCACGCTCCCGATGCTGGACTCGGTGCGCGTGGTGGGCAACCGCAAGTCGTCGTCGCGGCTGGACGGCTTTGAGACCCGCCGGGCGCGTCGTGAGGCGACGGCGAGTTTCAACAGCGAGGACATCCGGAAGCGATCGCCCGGCGAGATCTCGGACCTGCTGCGGTCGGTGGGTTCCATCCGCATGGTGGACAGTAGCGGCGTGATGGTGGCCCAGCTGTCGCGCGGGTTCAAGCTGGACAAGGACGCCAAGGCGCAGCCCTGCAACATGCGGGTGGTCTTTGATGGCGTGCTGATGCCGGTGGAAGCGGGCGTGAACATTGTACAGCCCGGTCAGTTGCACGGCATCGAGGTGTTTGCGTCGACGTCGCGGGTGCCGGCGGGGCTGGGTGTGATGGCGGCCGACGTGGCCTGTGGATTGATCGCCATCTGGACGACGAAGCCCTGATCGGCCGGCCAGTAGCCCCTCGCAGCGGCGGCGCGCGGCGCCTGTCGCGCTAGGCGGGCCCCGAGCGCTCCACCGGCACGCGTTCGGCCACCGGCACCACGATAGGCTCGGCGGCGCCGGCGCCGAGCTGCCGCGATTCACTCATGAGCTTGGTGACGAAGCGCTGCCCTTCGGAGACGCGCTCCACCTCGAGGGCGATGCTCTCGACGGCGTTCTCGATGCGGGCAATGCGATCGATGGTGTCGGGTGGCAGTGCAGGAGCCGACGGGTACGGGCGGCGCAAGATTCGGCGCGCCCAGGCGAAGGCCACCGGAAAGAGCACGAAGAGGGTGAAGGCGAGGGAGATCGCGGTCATATCCACCTGGCGATTGGGCGATCCCGAGAACGGTGCCGGCGACGTCTCTTCGACCAGGTTGGGCGGCGCCGAGGCGAGCAGCTGCCCGTTCTGCGAGATGTCCTTCTCGATCTGCACGATGCGTTCGTCGAGCACTTTGAGTCGCGCCTCGAGGCCTTCACGTCCGTTCGGCGAACGCCCTATGTCGCGCACCACGTCGGAACGCCTGCTCGTGGCCGAGGTAAGCTGGCGTGACAGTTCGCTGCGGCGGTTCTGCAGCAGTTGCACGTCCTGCAGGGTCATGGGGCGACTGACGTTCTGCGGGAGCGCGAGCTGGCCGGTGGCGGCCGGGAGCTGCGGGGCGGGCGTAGCGCCTTGGGGGACGACCGAAATAGGCATACAGAAACCTACGACGAAACGCCCGGGGGAGTGTCAGCCGCGTGCGCGCGCCGACGGTCGGACCACCAGAACGGCAGGTACAGCAGCAGGCAGCTGACGATGCCGGCACCGATCATGGGGAGCAGATACCAGGGCCACGGCCCGAACGCGTCGAGGAGGCTGGCCGTCGCCGGCTTGTGCAGGGTGTACATGTAGTTGCCGCCGACGGCGAGGTTCACGCCTGTGACCACCACCATATACGCCATGGTGCCGAGCACCACGCGTGGAATGGAGCGCGGCGTGGGGCGCAGCCCCTCCACCACGGTGAGGTAGAGGGCGGCGATGATCAGCAGGCCGTGCGCCGTCAGCGTTTCGAACGCCCGGTAGTGGGGCAGGCCGTACCCTGCCGCCTCGGGTGAGAGCAGCGCCTGCAGCGCCCCGCCGATGCCCATGAAGTAGACAAACTCGTACGCGGTGACGTTCAGGGTGACCAGCGTGACGGCCGCGGTCCAGATGAGCGTGGAGCAGAGATGCAGGGGGAGCATGGTCTGCACGGTCCACCGGCCAAGGCCGAACATCCAGACGTGATACGACGACTCTGTGGCGACCAGCAGCAGCGCCAGGGTGAGGCGGGCACGCCGCCGGTTGATTGCGCTGGCACCGCGGAAGCGGAGCATGAAGGCGCCGAAGAGCGCCAGCACCCCGAGCACCGTGAGGTGCCAAGCGCCGAACAGCACGAACGGCGTCCCGGAGTAGTCGCCGGCGAAGTAGTCGCGCCAGGTCATGCGTTACGTGCCGATGTTGCGCTCCACCGCGGCCGTGGCGCGCGCGGCGGCATCGTGGGCCTGCTGCAACGCGGCGGCCGCCTTGGCGGCGAGCGGGGCGCCAGCGTGCTTGTCGCTCATGGACGCCACGTTGATGCGCACGTTGTACACGGCCCCACGGCAGGAGGCCTCGGCCAACAGCGCCGACACGCCCGCATCGCTGGCCGCGTTGGTGTTGCCCTTGTCGGCGCAGATGGCGGCGAGTTCGGCCACGCGTGCGCAGGCCACGGCGGTCAGCAGCGGCACCTCGGAGGCCTCGACGAGCGCGCGCTGAATGGCGGCGTCGCGCAGTGTCATCTGCGCCGGCGATTCCTTGGGCAGCTTGTACGCCTCGCTCACGAGCGTGTAGGCCGACGCGTCGGCGGCGACGAGCCGCGTGAGTTCGTTGCCCAGCGCCACCGCCTCGAGTGCGAGCTCCTTCATCTCGCCCTCGACCGCCGCGTACTTCTTGCGGCCGACAGTGAGCCCGGCGACCATCTGTGCGAGTGCGGCGCCCAGCGCGCCGACGTGCGCCGACACCGATCCGCCGCCCGGCACGGGGGCATTGGAGGCCACGGATGCCACGAAACCGCTGACGGATTCGCCGCCGCTGGCCGCGCGCCGCACCTTGTGCTCGAGGATGGTCTCGTTGGTCAGGCCACGCAGTTGCAGGTGGCGCGCGGCCGCGTCGAACAGCGCTTTTTCGGGGACGAGGCCAATGATCTCGCTCCACGTGGGCGACACGCCGTGCGCCTCGGCTTCGCGCTTCACCATCTCGAAGGCGCGGTGCACGGGGGTCTTCTCGGTGTCCACGAGGTTCATGGAGACCTGCGCCTGACCGTCAACCTCGAGGCCAAGCCCCTTCACGTAGCGCAGCCCGCCATTGGAGCCGCGCACGGCCTTGGCGACGGCCTTGGCCACGCCGACGTTCTCGGCGCCGCCGAGGTAGACGTTGTAGGCCACCAGGAAGGGCCGCGCGCCAATGACCGTGGCGCCGGCAGTGGCGTGCACGTGATTGGGGCCGAAGTCGGGGATGCGATTCGCGTTGACGCCGATGTCGGTGCGTGCCAGTTCGAACTCGCCGCGCCGGATGTCGGCGAGATTCTCGCGATCAGGGCGAGAGGCGGCGCGCTCGTAGAGGAAGACGGGAATGCCCAGCTCGTCGCCGACGCGCTTGCCGAGCGTGCGCGCCAGGGCGATGCAATCGTCCATGGTGGCGCCTTCGAGCGGAATGAAGGGGCAGACGTCGGTGGCGCCGATGCGCGGGTGTTCGCCGGCGTGGTTGTTGAGGTCGATGAGCTCGGCCGCCTTGGCGATGCCGCGGAAGGCCGCCTCGGCGGCGGCTTCGACGGTGGCGACGAAGGTCACCACGGTGCGGTTGTGCGACGGGTCGCTGGAGACGTCGAGCATCGTCGCGCCGTCCACGGACGCGATGGCGTCACGAATGGCGGCGATGACCTCGGGGCGACGACCTTCGGAGAAGTTGGGGACGCACTCGACGAGCTTCATATGCGATGTCGGATTTCGGATGTCGGATTCCGAGTTCGGATGTCGAAATCGGATGGCGATACGCGATGCGGTGCCGTTGGGACTCCACGGAATCTACGCCATCGGTCGTTGGCGGCGACCCGTGACGCCGTGCCTACCGCAGCCGGTCCAGCAGCCACGCGTGCATGGCGGGGCTCGCCGCCAGCACGCTGGTGGTGTCGACGGGGCAGGGCGCCCCCGACAGGTCGGTGACGATGCCACCGGCTTCGCGCACCAGCAGGATGCCGGCGGCGATGTCCCAGGGGGCGAGGCGGTTCTCCCAGAAGCCCTCGAAGCGCCCACAGGCCACGCCGGCCAGGTCGAGCGACGCGGCACCGGGGCGTCGCAGCCCGGCGGTGTCGGTCATGAGGGTGCGCATCTGGGCCACGTAGCGCTCCACGTCGTCGCCGCCCTTGAACGGGAAGCCGGTGGCGATGAGGGCGCGCTCGGGGCGGTTGATGGTGCTGACGGCCAGGCGCTGGCCATTCCACCAGGCGCCTCCGCCACGGGTGGCCGTGTACCAGTCGTCGCGCGGGACGTGCAGCACCACGCCGGCCACCAGTTCGTCATCGACGAGCGCGGCGATGGACACGGCGTAGTCCAGCACGCCGTGCAGGAAGTTGGTGGTGCCGTCGAGGGGATCAATGACGAAGGTGATGCCCTCCGCTCGGCGCGCGGGGTCGAGGGTGGTGGCCGATTCTTCGGCGAGGACGGCGGCCTCGGGGTGGCGGCCCAGCAGGACGGCGAGGATGCGGGCCTCGGCGGTGACGTCGATTTCGCTGACGAAGTCGGTGGCCGTTTTCTCGCGCCAGACGATGGCGCCGCGCCGCGTTTCGCCGTCGCGGATGACCGCGGCGCCGGCCGCGGCGGCCTCGCAGAGCAGCTCGAGGAGGAGTGCGGGGGAGGGGGCGGGGGAGGGTGCGGGGGTCATTAGGCTGCGGCCGGTTGGTTGATGTGTCCTGTGTGTAATCCTAGCTTTGTGTCATGCCCCGCATCTTCAGCGGCATTCAGCCGTCCGGTGAACTGCACATCGGTAACTACCTGGGCGCGGTCAAGAATTGGGTCGCGCTTCAGGAGCAGTACGAATCGTTCTATTGCGTCGTGGACTACCACGCGATCATTGGGTCGTACACCCCCGACGACCTGCGCCGTCGCACGCGCGACATGGCGACGTCGCTGCTGGCCAGCGGCATCGACCCGGCCAAGTGCACGCTGTTCGTGCAATCGCGCGTGCCGGAACATACGGAACTGGCGTGGATCTTCAACACGATCACGCCGCTGGGGGAACTGGAACGTCAGGTGGCCTTCAAGGAAAAGGCGTCCCGGCAGGAGCAGGTGATGGCCGGGTTGCTGAACTATCCGGTGTTGCAGGCGGCCGACATCCTGCTCTACCTTGCCGACACGGTGCCGGTGGGCGAGGATCAGGTGCAGCATCTCGAGCTGTCGCGGGTGGTGGCGCGCAACTGGAACGCGCGGTTCGCCCCGGAGGGGGCGCCGTACTTTCCCGAGCCGCAGCCCAAGCTGACGCCGACGCGGCGCATCGTGGGGCTCGACGGCAATGCGAAGATGTCGAAGTCGCTGGGGAACACCATCGGGCTGCTGGAATCGAAGGACGAGATGTGGGCCAAGCTGCGCCCGGCCGTCACCGATCCGTCGCGCATGCGCAAGACCGACGCCGGTAATCCTGAGCAGTGTCCGGTCGTCTTTGGGTTGCACAAGGCATTCTCGCCGGCATCGACGGTGGCCGAGGTGGAGGTCAACTGCCGCGGCGCGCAGTGGGGATGCGTGGACTGCAAGAAGGTGCTGCTGGAGCACATGGACGCCGAGTTGACGCCCATTCGCACGCGGGCGCAGGAACTCACCGCGCAGCCGTCGCTGGTGGATGCGGCGCTCGACGCGGGGGCGGAGAAGGCGCGGGCGGTGGCGCAGCGGACCATGGAGCAGGTGAAGGAGCGGATGGGACTGGCCTGAACCGGGAGGCGGTGGTGGCTTTCCAGGAGCACTGGCGATGATGCTGGCGCAGGATGCGGGGCAGCTGGCGCAGGATGTGTTTCATGGCATGCGGCTGGACCTCGCGCTCAAGCTCGGTCTGGCCGTGTTGCTGGGCGGCGCCATTGGGCTGGAACGGCAGATTGCGGGCAAGGCGGCAGGATTGCGCACGAACATCCTCATCTGCCTGGGGTCGGCGATGATGATGGACCTGTCGCTGAACCTGGCGGGTTCCGACGGGCGTGTGGGCGATCCCGCGCGGCTGGCGGCGCAGGTGATCACAGGCATCGGCTTTCTTGGCGCGGGCACGATTATGCAGTCCAAGGGGACGATCAGCGGCCTGACGTCGGCGGCGACCATCTGGACGGTGGCGGCCATCGGCCTGACGGTGGGCGCCGGGTTCTACATCGAGGGGCTGGGCGCGACCGCGATGGTGATGGTGGTGCTGCTGGTGCTCGGCAACCTGGAGCACAAGCTGGTCCGGACGCAGCGCACCATGCCGATGACGCTGCGCGCGGCGGTGAAGGCGGACTTTGCGCCGATGGAGCACCTGCTGGCCGACTCGGGGATCCGGGTGGTGGACAAGGCGGTCTATGACCACCCGCGCGACCGCGTGTTCGAACTGCGCCTGCGCGGGCCGGCCCCGCAGTTCGACGTGGCGCGCGAGGCGCTGCTGGAGCGCGAAGACGTGTTTGACGTGACTATCCACTAGCCAGGATTCGATGGAAAAGATCATCAAAGCGGCAGTCGATCGCGGCGCGTCCGACCTGCACATCAAGGCCGGCGACGTGTTCCGTGCGCGCATCGACGGGCGGCTGGTGCCGCTCACCAAGCAGGCGCTGACGCCGGAGCAGACCAAGGCCATCGCGATGCGGCTGATCCCCAACGAGGAGGATCGCGGGCGCATCGAAAAGCTGACCGACTACGACTGTTCGTGGGGGGCGCCGGGGATCGGGCGCTTCCGCGTGAACATCCTGCGGCAGCGGTCGAGCTTCATGATCGTGATGCGCGTGATCCCGTTCGAGGTGCCGAGTTTCGACAAGCTGAAGCTGCCGGAGGTGATGCGGCGCATCACCGAAGCGGAGCGCGGGATGATCCTGGTGACCGGCGTCACGGGGTCGGGCAAGTCGAGCACGATGGCGGCGATGATCAACCACATCAACGCCTCGAAGAACAAGCATATCGTGACGCTCGAGAACCCGATCGAGTTCCTGCACCGCGACCTGCAAAGCAGCATCACGCAGCGCGAGATCGGCGTGGACACCGAGAGCTTCCGGTCGGGGCTGCGTGCAGCGCTGCGCCAGGATCCCGACGTGATCCTGATCGGCGAGATGCGCGACGCCGAGACCGTGGACACGGGGATGAAGGCGGCCGAGACGGGGCACCTGCTGCTCTCGACGCTGCACACCCCCGACGCGCAGAGCACGATCATGCGCATCATGGCGATGTTCCCGCCCGAGGAGCAGGAAGTGGTACGCGTGCGCCTGGCGGAGACGCTGCACGCGGTGGTGAGCCAGCGGCTGCTGCCGCGCGCCGACGGCCACGGCCGGGTGGTGGCCGCCGAGGTGATGCTGGTGACGTCGACGATCCGCGAGCTGATTCTCGACGGAGAGAAGATCAACGAGATTCGCGACTATATCGCGGAAGGGCGCGAGCAGTACGGCATGCAGACGTTCGACCAGCACCTGGGCGACCTGGTGCAGAGCGGGGACGTGACGTTCGAAGTGGCCTTGGCGGCAGCGACGCGGCCGAGCGATTTCCAGCTGAAGATGCAGACGTTCAAGCGGAAGTCGACGACGGTGAGATCGTCCGACGTGGGCGGCGCTCCGCCAATGTTGGATGCGGGGTTCGACACGGGCAGCGGGATGGATTTCCTGAAGGGGTGAGCCGCGTCCAGCGGCCGTGGCACGCCGCCCGTACTCTGTATGCAGCTCGCCTACAGTCTACCGTCTACCGTCTACCGTCTCTATATGTCGTCCGTCACCCTCGCCGGCGTACTCGGCCCGATCACC
>CANNKR010000114.1 GCA_947504615.1 Gemmatimonadota bacterium
CCCGCCATGCGAACCTAGAACGTCGAGCGCCCCGCGCCGAACGGCAGTGACGAGGGCACCGGTGCGTCCGTGCTACTTCTTCGCGGCCAGTTCCTTGACGTACTTGGCCACCGCGGCCATTTCGTCGGCCTTCAGCTTCTCCTTGAACGACTTCATGTCCTCGCCCTTGCCCTTGACGAGCAGCGCGACGATTTCCTCGGCCGTTCCCTTGCTCGACGACGCCTTGGCATCGCTGAGCGCCAGCATCTTCGGGAACTTCTTCGCCATGGCCGCGCCCGGGGTGCCGGTGGCGCCGTGGCACTTCTTGCACATGCTGTCGTACAGGGTCTTGCCATCCGGGGCCTGCGCGGCGGCGTGGCCCGACACAGCGGCGACGAGCACTCCAATCAACAGGGCAGAACGCATGGGAAACTCCGTGGAGCGGGGTGATGGCGAAGGGATGACGCCACGCCGTGAAACTCGTGCCGGGACGTCGAATTCCGTGTGTACAAAACCCGTCGTACTACGTAAGGGGACTGATGACGGAACATAGCGTTTGTTCAGATATTGGCAGTGGGGAACTCCCCGCACTATTTGTGAGGGGAATACCCCTACGGAATAGGGCAAACCACCGCCTCGGCGCCAAGTCTCGCCACTCTTCGCTCTGAGCGCGCGTGGGCGCACGCCCACACGCAGCGCGGGGACGCCGATTGCTCGACGTCCCCGCGCCTTGAATCACCACACCCGTGTCGGGTTCTGGCTGTCATGCTTCAGGGCAGGGATACTTCCACAAACCTTCCCCGCCCGTCGAACCGCTAGAACATGTAGATCAGTCGCGCGATGAGCGTGCCGCCCGTGTACGGGCGATTGCCGTACCCGGTCGTGATCGCACCGAGCGGGTCCATGCGCGGCGAACCGTCCGCCAGGTTGGTCGTGGCAAAGTCCGTGATGTCGAGCTTCTCGTACTGATAGCCCAACCCCAGTCCCATCGCGGGACGGAACATGTGCTTGATGTCCACCTTCATCTGCGTCCACGTGTTGGTCACGTTGGGCTGCGGAATGAAGCACGAGGTGATGCCCGTCGCGCACGCCCGGGTGTCGCCCACGGTGCGAAGCGCCACGTTGTCCGGGGCCAGGAACTGCGCGATGCGCGGACCGCCGTACGTGAAGCCGTTGTCCGAATCGCTGTAGTTGAAGCTGAACCGCACGTCCGTCTTCGGCAGCGCCTTGATCAGGTCCACCCAGACGCCGGCCGTCTTCACGGTCTCTTCGTTGTCCAGCGACCAGTTGCGGTTCGGGTCGTTCCAGCTCTCGTACGCCCCGACCACCGCGGAGAACGGGTTGGCGTTGCGTGACTCCTGCATCGACTTGAACTTGTCCACGCCGAACATGGCGCCCAGGGTGACCTTGTCATTCGCGTAGAAGTTCCCCGCCAGGTTCATCGACGTGTTCGTCATGCTCAGGAGGCCGAACTCGTGTCCTTCGCCGTTGTACTCGTCGTCGAGGCTGCTCAGCGACAGGTTGACGTCGAACTTGCTGGTGGGCGTGAGCGTCAGCAGCAGCGAGCTCTTGATGCGGTCCATGTCGGCTTCGTCGTAGAAACGGAGCTCATGCTGGCCGCCCCCTTCCTCGATGTGCTCGATCGACAAGCCGCTGCCGATGCGGCGGGTGCTCTCGAGGATGCCGCGGAGGGTGAAGTACTGGTTCTGGTAGGCATCGAGCGAGGCGCGGAACGTGTAATCCGTCATGTCGCTGAACGCCCGCCCGCCGCGCTTCGTGTCGTCCATGATGTAGCCGAACTTCAGCGCCGTGCCCCGGTTGGGCAGCGAGAACGTCGCGCCGGCTTCCATCGTGTTCTGGCGAATGCTCTGCCCGTGCGTCAACGTGCCCGGCACGTATTCCGGCACCGCGTCAAAACGGACGTTGTACTCGCCGTTCCAGTGCGGGGTCACGTTCTCGTGGTCGTTAAAGCGGTACTTCATGTCGAAGGCGAAGTAGTCGGTCGGCCGCGTGGCGAAGTTGATCACCGCGTTGAGACCGTTGACCGTCGCATTCGCCGTGCTGCGCGGCAGCGCCGCCAGGCCCGGGAAGAAGGGATAGGTCGCCGCGTTCGCGATCTTGGCGTTGCTCGTGAAGGGGATGACGTCCTCGTCCTGCGTCATCTTCGTGAACGCCAGGTGGCCGTTCAGCGTCGTGTGCCCCGGCATCTTGTAGAGGCCGAAGACGCGGAACGTGTTCATCTGGTTGCTCGGCGCCATCGCCATGCGGCCGAACGCCGGGCCGTTGCCGTTGCTGTAGCCGCTCGCATCCCACGGGCCGAGGGGCGGCAGCTTGCCGTTGTCGTAGTCCGTCGCGCGGAGTGGGTTGTCCCATTCCATCGTGGCGAACTCGGTCTTGTAGAACGACCCCTGATACTCGGCGCGGATCATGCCGTACTTCGGCTTGTTGATCTCCAGGCCGGCCGTGAACTCGTTGGTGCGGTTGTCCAGTGCCATCGGAATTTCCTGCGCGTCATTGAACGCGAAGGCCGCGCCCCAGGGCTGGTTGCCGGTCTTCTTGGTGGTCTTGAACGCCACGTCGACGCCGGCAAAGCTGTTCACGCGATACTTCATGCCCAGGTCCAGCATGTCGCGCTGCGCCGACATCGGGAACGTCGTGGCCAGGCCGCGGAAGATGCTGGCCACGTTGGTGGCAGCGTTCGTGCCGATGCCGACGATGCCGACTTCCTTGTTCTGCACGCGGGTGCGCGTGGCCGCGTCCAGCGTCCACTTGTTGTTCCCGGCGTACTTGTACGGGGTCAGCGTGTTGAAGGCGTAGTTCAACGGCTGGCCGGTGAATTCCGCCGACAGCTTCAACGAGCCGAACTTGTTGTACTTCACGGCGTACGACTGGTCGTCATACCCGATGTTGGCGGCGCTGAAGTCGTACGCCGCCACGCCGGTCTCCTTGCCGAGCCAGATCTTGCTCGACAGGCCGCTCGTGAGGTCCTGATACCGCTGGTAGCGGGCTTCGTCACCGGTCGTGGTGGTCGAACGGAAGCCCAGCTCCCATGCCTGTTCCAATGCCGGAGCCTTTGCCGGCGCCGCGGCCTTCTGCTGCGCATCCGCCACGCTGGCGGAGGCGAGCACGAGGAGCGCGGCCGAAATCATGTATCTGTTGCGCATCTCAGTCTCCCTCTCCCTTAGCGTAGGAACGCCTTGCCATTGGGTGAATTGGACCCGTGAATCTGCTGATGGCAGTTCATGCAGGACCGGCCCGTGATCTTGTTTGCGCTGCTTGAATTCCGCTGGACGAAGCCGTCGTAGACTGTCGGTGGATGCCGCGAGGTGACGTGGCAGCGCTGGCAGATGTACGGGGACTTGGCGACCAGCATGCGGTCATTGCTCGACCCGTGCGGATCGTGGCAGGTGACGCAGGCGTTGGCCACGGGCGCGTGCTCCCAGAGGAACGGACCGCGCTTCTCCTGGTGGCAGCTGATGCAGCTCTGGTCCACGTTCGTGCCGGCCTTGAGCAGCTTGACGTTCGCCGAGCCGTGGATGTTGTGGCACGACGCGCAGGCCAGCTTGTCCTCGCGCACCGGCATGTGATTGAAGCGGTTGATCTTGTTCACGATGCTCTGGTGGCAGCTGGCGCAGAGCTTGGTCTGCGTGGCGGCCTTCAGCAGCACGGCGCCCTTGGCGCTGTGCACGCTGTGGCACGACGTGCACGACACGTTGCGCGCCTCGTGCTTGCTGTTCGACCAGAAGGCGTGCTCGCCCGAGGTGTGGCAGCTGGTGCAGGCGGCGGAGGCCTCGACGGCGCTCACCTTGCCGAACTGCATCGGCTTCACCTTCTCCGGGTCATCCGCGTGCGCGCTGCCTGCTCCATGGCAGCTCTCGCACCCCTTGGCGCCGGCGGGCGTACGCGAGTCCGCCGCCTTGGTGTGCAGGCTCGTGCCACCCTTCTTGTTCTCGTGGCATCCCAGGCAGGTCTCTTCACCGATGTATGTCGCGGCGGTGACAGCCGGGGCCGCCGCGCTCTTCGCTGCCGGCGCGGCTGCCGGCTTCTGTCCATTGGCGACCGCTGGTGTGAAGGCCATCACCCCCAGCAGCACGCCACACGCGAGCCAGGACGCTGGCTGCGTCAACCAACTTCCACTTCCTCGAGACGTCATAAATGTCATTGCACCCTCCGAGGTGCGCCCACTGTAATGAGTGTTCAGGTCTGTCACCCACCTGCCAGCGTGTCGCCACCTGTGGCAACGCATAAAACTCGGTCGTGCGTGGGGTGCCGTCTGCCAGAGAATTCCCTTTTCTTTGATAAGGATTCTCATCACGGCGCCGTCAGGCAACGGATGAAAAGGATTCTCAACCGTCCCCGACGTGCCGGCACGCGAAAAACCCTCCGGACAACTCATCCGGAGGGTTTTCGTGTGCAGTCCCGCGAGATCTGCGGGGCAGGGCGGCTCGGGAATCCCCGACCGTCCTTGGTGATACGCCCTACACTAGAACTTGAATGTCAACTTGGCGAACACGATGTTGGCGTCGTATGCGCCGGCGTTCGGCTTCATGAAGATGTAAACGTGCGCCGGCATCAGCTTGGTGCTGCTGTTCATGGCGTCCTTGTAGTCGAACTTCTCGAACATGTAGCCGGTCGAGAACGTCAGGTTTTTGGCCATGGTGCAGTCGATCTGCGCCGACAGAGTGGTCAGCTCGGTGTCGTCCCACTCGTCGATGTCCGCCGCGCCACCCTGACCCGCCGGAATCAGCCCCGTGCGACCAGGCGTGTAGAACGTGCCCGTCTCGTTCGCGGTGATGTCGAGCAGCCCATCCACTTTCTGGTGCGTGGCGTTGAACAGGACCGTGGCCTTCTCCGGCACGAGCTGGAAGGACAGGTTCGCGCCGAACGTGCTGGTCGCGTCCGTCGCCACGTGGTTGAGCAGATTATTCAGTCCGAGCTTGTTGACCGTGGCCGTCGCCGAGTTGGTCGTCGACCACTGGTTCGTGGCAAGGTTCTTTTCATACGTGTAGTAGCCGCCGAACGAGAGGCGCGCGTTGGGCGCATAGTTGAGTTCGCCCGTGTAGCTGTCGTACGTCGTTTCGAGCAGGCCGCTCGGCGAGTTCGGAATGGCGACGGCGCCAGCCGCCGGTGCGCCCGACACGATTGCGATGCGATTCGGCCGGTCGACGTACTGTACGTCGCGACGGAAGTAGGCGACGCTCAGGTCGAGTCCTTCCGTCGGCGTGACCTCGATGTCGACGCCGGTGCGGGTGTTCTCGAACGCGGCTTCGTCCATCTGGAATCCGTAGAGCGTGTGGCCGTCGGCCGTCCGCTTGTTCAGGTCGTACGTTCCGCGAACGCCCAGCCAATCGCTCACATGGTACATCGCGGTAAGGCCCATGCCGCTTTCCGTGCCCTTCTCGGCCTCGCGATGCGTCCGCTCCAACTGGCCGCCGCGAATCTGCCCTTCGAGCGTGAGGGCCTTGTAGTCATACGTGGCCGACGCCGAGTAGCGCGCCGTCTTGGTGTCGTAGATGTTCGCCGTCGCGTGACCGAACGGGGAGTCGGCGGTAGCTGTCACCGTGTTCCAGTTCGACTGCGGCGCCGACATGTCACCCTTGATGATCCACTTGTTCGAGTTGTCGGTCAGGTCGTACACGCGGTACGCTGCCCGGACAATGAACCCGTCGAACGGCTTGGACGAGAACGACAGGTTGTAGCTCGTCGTGTTGACCTCGCCGCCGTACGACTGCTGCGCCAGCGCCGCGCTGCTGCCCGCGTTCAGGCCGGCGGGCGTGTTGATTGCCGCGCTGGCCGTGTACGGGTAAAACGGCGCATCCTGCGTCCGCGACGACAGCGTGAAGCTGCCGCTGATGCGGGTCTGTTTCCTCAGCTTGAGCAGGAAGCCGGCCGAGCTCGTGGTGGCTTCGTTGTCCGGCGCCATGACGAACCGGTCGCGGGACGGACCGCCCACGCCCGACGCGATCGGCGCGTCGAAGGCCTGGAACGGATTGTCGAGCATGATCGTCTCGGCCCGGTTGTTGTACAGGTTCCGGTTGATGGACGCGTAGAGGTTGCCGGACTTGAAGCTCTTCGCGGCACGGACGCCGAAGTCGTGCGTCACCTCATCCAGAGGGGCCGCCACTTCGTACGACGGGTTCACGATACCGCGAATGTTCCCGCCGCTCACGCCGCGGTACCCTTCCTTCAACTCGTTGCGGTACGACAGCGTCACGTCGAACGGAAGGCGCTTGCCGAGGCTCAGCGCGAAGTTGCCCGTCTTGCGGACGCCGGACAGGTCCACGCGGTTCGCCGACTCGAAGGTCGGGGCGAGCAACGCCGAGTAGAAGTCGTACGTGCGTGCCGCCGAGGCCACCGAGGTGACGGCGGTCTGCAGCGCCTGCCGCTGCGAGGCACTCATTGTCCACACACCAGGCGCCGATTCGTTGAAGATCGACCGGCCATCGTTCCCCATGTTATGGGGCGTCTGGTTGTAGTCGAATTTGAGGCCCATGCCGAGGGCCTTCAACGAGCCGAGGAAGCGCTGGTCTGACTGCTGGACATTGTAGCCAGTCAGGTTGAAATCGAAGGTCTTGTTGGTCGCGAAGAGGTTGACGTAGGGAATGGAAACCCCGGTCGGCAGTTCGCGGTACTCGGTGAACTTCGAGGAAAGCACATCTTCCATTCCGCGCGCGCCTATCGTGACCTGGCCGCCGGTGGTCGTCGGCGCATTCTGCGCCGCCGCAGTCGATGCCGCCATGAGAATTCCCATGGCGACGAACGCTGACATCTTCATTGCGCGTGTCATGGGTGGGTTACCGGATGAAGTAGGCGCCCGAGGGCGAGTTGGAGCCGTGAATGTTCAGGTGGCACTTGGTGCAACCGCGCCCGATGAGCCGCGAGTTCGCCGTCGGGTAGCCTGACGGGGCGCCGGCCGGTGCCGTGGGCTGGCCCTTTTCGGTGGAGTAGTTGTCGCCCGCACCGAAGTGACCGGACCCGGTGAGGTGGCAGTTCCAGCACAGTGTCGGCTGCTTCTGCGTCACCATGCGCGGGTGGTTGGAGCCGTGGGCATCGTGGCACGACACGCAGTCCTCACGGACCGGGGCATGCTCGAAGACGAACGGGCCACGCTTCTCGGTGTGGCACGTATAGCACAGGTCGTTGATCGACTCGGCCTTGAGCATCTTCGGCCGGTTGCCTTCGTGCACGTTGTGGCAGCTCGAGCAGGCCATCTTGCCTTCGCGCACCGGGTGGTGCGACGTGCGGTTCATCTTCGCACGCTCGGCCTTGTGGCACGAGTAGCAGGTCTCCGCATCGTTCTTGGTCTTCAACTGTGCCGTCTGCGACTTCGCGCTGTGGATGCTGTGGCACGAAACGCACGACACGTTGCGGCGGGAGTGCATGCTGGCGTTGAAGCTTTCCTGGTTGCCTTTTTCGTGGCAGGTCAGGCACTTCTCGTTCAGCGTAGCGGGCTTGACGCCCTTCAACGTCGGCTTCGGGCCGTCCTTGCCGTCCGACATCGCCTTGTAATGCTCGGCCACATCGCTGTGGCAGCTCGCGCAGCTCTGGTCCGCCTGCGCATGCGCAGTCTTTGCGTATCCGCCGCCGACGGCCTTGTCATGGCAGCTTTCGCAATCCGATGCGGTCCAGCCCGCCGAAGCCGCCGGCGCCTTGGTGGCCTGCCCGTGGGCCGCGACAGGGGCCAACACGATGGCGCCGAGCAAGGCACCAACCGCGAGCCACGATCCCGGCAGGGACAACCAACTCCCACTTCCTCGAGACGTCATAGATGTCATTGCACCCTCCGAGGTGCGCGCACTGCTAATGAGTGTTCAAGTCAGCTACCCGCGGATGGTCATTTTGTCACCCGGTAGGGCCGCCATAAGGATTGAACAATCAACTGGCTTCGTCTGCCCGAAATGACCTGCAATTTACGTACGATGTTCCACTACGGCCGGGTAAGGGTTCCATCCGTAGGGAATCCCGACGGAAGACGTAGGCAGTCGCGACTGTTCAGGACGCTGTGCGCAACCGTCCATTGCCGCCACGCGTGGCTCACCGTTTATTTCCAGACCTATGGAACGTCCTATTCGAGTGCTCGTTGCCAAGCCTGGCCTCGACGGCCACGATCGTGGCGCCAAGGTTGTTGCCGCTGCTCTGCGTGACGCCGGCATGGAGGTCATCTACACGGGCCTCCACCAGACCCCCGAGATGATCGCCAGCGCCGCCGTGCAGGAGGACGTCGACGTCGTCGGGCTCTCCATCCTCTCTGGCGCTCACATGACGCTCTTCCCGCGCATTCGTGAGTTGCTCGCCGAGCAGGGGCGCGACGACATCCTGATCACGGGCGGCGGCATTATCCCCAAGGAAGACATGCTGGCCCTCGAGAAGCTCGGCCTTGGCCGGCTCTTCGGGCCTGGCACCCCCACCGCCGAACTGATCGCGTACATCCGCGACTGGTACGCCACGCGACTGGCGCAGGACGCGTGACCACCCGCCTCGCGACGCTGTGCGCGGCCACGCGCGAACTCGAGCATACCCTCCGCCTTGGCGGCGGCACCGACAAGATTGAGCGACAGCACAAGCAGGGAAAACTCACGGCGCGCGAGCGCGTCGCCCGGCTCAAGGATGCTGACTCGCATTTCGTCGAGTTCGGCCTGCTGGTGGCGCACGACCGGTACGAGGGCGAAGCCCCGGCCGCCGGCGTGGTCACGGGGATCATTCACATCGATGGTCGTCCGTGCGTGGTCGTGGCCAACGACGCCACAGTCAAGGCGGGCTCGTGGTGGCCCGAGACCATTCCCAAGATTTTGCGCGCGCAGGAATGCGCCATGCGCTCCCGGTTGCCGATCATCTATCTGGTCGACTCCTCCGGCGTGAACCTGCCGTACCAGGGCGGTGTCTTCCCAGGGCAGTTCGGCGCGGCGCGCATCTTCTACTACAACTCGCTCATGCGACGCTACCTGCGCATTCCGCAGATCGCCGCCGTCATGGGCCCCTGCATTGCGGGCGGCGCCTACATCCCCGCACTCAGCGACGTCATCCTGATGGTGAAGGGCACCTCGTTCATGGGGCTCGGCGGCCCGAATCTCGTCAAGGGAGCCACCGGCGCCGTCATTGACGGCGAGACCCTCGGCGGGGCGCTCACGCACACCGAGATTTCGGGCGTGGCCCATTATGCGGTGGACGACGATGACGCCTGCCTGGTGAAGATCCGTGACCTCGTGGGGCGCCTGGCGCCCCCGGCCCGTGTGGCGCCCTACAATGCCGACGCGGTGCCCGGCGACGATCCCTCGACGCTGTACGACCTGCTCCCCAACGATCATCGCATGCCGTACGACATGCGCGCGGTGCTGCGCACCGTCCTCGATGACGGGGCGCTCGACGAGTTCCAGCCGAACCTCGCGAAAGAGATGATCTGCGGCGACGGGCGCATCGAGGGAACGCCCGTGGGGGTCATCGCCAACCTGCGCGCCCTCATCAAGGGCCCTGAGGGGCAGCCGGCGCGGTTCGGCGGCATCATCTATACGGAAAGCGCCGAGAAGGTGGCGTACTTCATTCAGCGCTGTGACCGGCAGGGCATTCCGCTGCTGTTCGTGCAGGACGTCTCGGGCTTCATGGTCGGCAAGGAAGCCGAGCATAGCGGGATCATCCGCGCCGGCGCGCACTTCGTGGAGGCGATGGCCACCGCGAGCGTCCCCAAGATCGTGCTCACGCTCAACCACGCCTCCGGCGCCGGCTACTACGCGATGGCGGGGCAGGGTTTCGATCCCGATTTCATCTTCTCGTGGCCCACGGGGCGCATGGGCGTGATGGAGGGCGAGTCGGCGGTGCAGGCGGTCCACGGCTCGGCGCTCGAGCAGGCGCGCCAGGTGGGCGTTCCGCCGTCGGACGCGGTGCAGCAGGCCATGGATGCAATGCGTGCCGATTTCGAGCACCAGCTCGATGCGCGCTACGCCGGCGCCCGCGGCTTCATTGACGCCATCGTCTATCCCGAGGACACGCGCACCGTGCTGGGCATCGCCCTGCGCGCCGCGTGGCAGAATCCCGGGCCGCACCTTGGCCCCTTCGTATTGCCGAACCGCCTCGGAGGCGAGCTGTGAGCAAGGTCGTGAGGGTCGCTGGCGGGCAGGGCTTCTGGGGCGATTGGCCCGAAGCGCCGCGTCGTCAGGTGGAAGGCGGGCCGGTGGACTACCTGATGCTCGATTACCTGGCCGAAGTCACGATGTCCATTCTGCAGAAGCAGAAGGAACGTGATCCGGCCATGGGCTACGCGCGCGATTTCGTGGGCGCCATGGAAAGCGTGTTGCCCGCGGTGGTCGAGCGTGGGGTGAAGGTGATCGCCAACGCCGGCGGCGTGAATCCCGAGGCGTGCGCCACCGCGGTGCAGGGGATGGCCACGGCTGCCGGTCACAAGGGCGCGCTGCGCATCGGCATCGTCACCGGCGACAACCTGCTGCCGCGCATCGACGAGTTGCTGGCGGCGGGGCACGAACTGCGCAACATGGACACCGGCGAGCCGTTGTCGGTGGTGCGTGATCGCGTGATTGCCGCCAACGCGTATATCGGGTCCACGCCCATTGTCGAGGCGCTGGCCAAGGGCGCCAATGTGGTCATCA
>CANNKR010000115.1 GCA_947504615.1 Gemmatimonadota bacterium
CCACGTCCGGCACCCGGTCCACCACGACCGGCGCCACCGCCGCCGCCCATGGGGCCACGGCTCTGCGGACGCGGGGTGCTCGACGACGGGCTGTCCCCGCCGGCGTGATGCGTCGTCTGGTTCTTTTCGTCGGCCATATTAGAACTCCAGCCCGGCTTCCCGGGCTCCGTCGGCCACCGCTTTCACGCGGCCAGTGTACTGGTAGCCAGCACGGTCGAACACGACCTTGCTGATGCCGGCAGCCTTCGCCTGCTCGGCGATCTTCTTCCCCACCTCGACCGACTTCACTGACTTCTTCCCCTCGACGCCGTTGTCCGTCACGGTCATCAGGGTCCGATGTGAGACGTCGTCGACCAGCTGGGCATAGATGTGCTTCAGGGAACGGAACACCACGAGGCGCGGACGTTCCGCCGTACCCGTGACCTTCTTCCGGACCCGCAGGTGACGGCGCGCACGACGCTCGGCGCCCGTCTTCGGTGAACGCATCGGCATTACTTACCCCCGGCCTTGCCGGCCTTCCGCCGGACCTGCTCGCCTGCATACTTGACGCCCTTGCCCTTGTACGGCTCAGGCTTGCGGAGCGCACGAATTTCAGAGGCCACCTGGCCCACCATCTGCTTGTCGTTTCCTTCCACCACGACCTGCGTCGGCACCGGGGCGGTCAGCTTGACGCCCGGCGGCGCCTTGTACTCGATCGTGTGCGAATAGCCCAGCGAGAGCAGCAGCCCGTAGGGCTTCACTTCCGCCTTGTAGCCGACGCCCGAAATCTCGAGCTGACGGACATAGCCCTTCGTGACGCCTTCGACCATGTTGGCCAGGAGCGTCCGCGACAGGCCGTGCAGCGACTTGTGCATCGGGTCATCCGACGGACGCGTCACCGACACCGTGCTTCCGTCCACGGTGAAACCCACCACCGGGTGGAACGTGCGGTGCAGCTCGCCCCGCGGGCCCTTCACCGTGACCGCAGAGCCGACGACGTTGAACGTCACTCCGGCCGGCATGATCACGGGCAGCTTTCCAATACGCGACATGTGCGGCCCCTTACCAGACGAGGGCGAGGAGCTCGCCGCCGGTGCGCGCCTGGCGCGCCTGGCGGTCGGTCATCAACCCCTTCGAGGTGGACAGGATGGCAACGCCCAGCCCGTTGCGAACGCGCGGAATTTCCGTCACGCCCACGTACTTGCGCAGCCCCGGACTCGAGACGCGCTGCAACTGGCGAATCACCGGCTGCCCCCCCTGCGCGTACTTCAACGTCACGCGCAGCAGGTTGGCGCCGCTCTCGCTCGTCAGCGTCTTGTAGTCCGTGATGAAGTTGGTCTCCTTCAACAGACGCGCAATTTCGACCTTCACTTTCGACGTCGGCATGTCCACGCGGCGATGCTTGGCTCCGAGGGCGTTCCGGATCCGCGTGAGCATATCGGCAATAGGATCTGTCATGCTCATGGTGTGTCTCTAAGCTCCTCTGGTTTCCGCCCGTGGCGGACCTGTAGGAAGTGAATAAGGAAACGGTGCCCGGCAGACGGTCGACGGGCGTGCGGCCCCGTCTGTCGTCTGCCGACTGCCGTCTGGAACTACCAGCTCGCCTTGCGCACGCCGGGCAGGAACCCGTTGAGCGCCATGTCCCGGAACGCAATGCGGCTCAGGCCGAATGCGCTCTCGAACCCGCGGGCGCGCCCGGTCATCTGGCACCGGTTGCGGATCCGCGTCTTCGACGAGTTGCGCGGAAGCTTCTGCAGCGCAAACTGCGCCGCCGTCTTCTCGTCGTCCGACGCGTTGGGGTTCTGGATCACTGCCTTCAGCGCCTTCCGCTTGGCGGCGTAGCGCTGCGTCAGTTGCTTGCGGCGGTCGTTCTTCTCGATGCTGCTCTTTTTCGCCATGGCGCCGTCCGGTTAATGCTTGACCACAATCGGCTTCTCGTCGCCGCGAAACGGCATACCGAGTTCGCGCAGCAGCGCGAGCGCCTGATCGTCCTTGTCCGTCGTCGTGACGAACGTGATGTCCATCCCGTGGATCTGCTCTACTTGGTCGTAGTTGATCTCCGGGAAGATCATCTGCTCTTTGACACCCATCGAATAGTTCCCGCGGCCGTCGAACGAGCGCGTGGACAACCCGCGGAAGTCACGCACCCGCGGCAGCGCCGTCGACACGAACCGGTCGAGGAACTCCCACATCCGCGCCCCGCGCAGCGTCACACACACGCCGATCTCCTGGCCCTCGCGCAGGCCGAAGTTGGCAATCGACTTCTTCGCCTTCTTCCGCACCGGCTTCTGGCCGCTGATGACCGCCAGCTCGTCGACCACCGTGTCGAGCACCTTGGGCGTCTTGATGGCCTCGCCCATGCCCACATTCAGCACGATCTTCGACAGCTGCGGCACCTGGTGCCGGTTCGTCAGGCCGAACTGCGTGGCCAGCCGCTCCCGCACCGTGTTCACATAGTAGTCACGCAGGCGCGGGACGAGCACGGGGAGCGACGCTCCCTTGTGCGACGTGGGGACCATGCTGCTCCCCTTCTCGCCGCCCTTGCCCTTGCCACTCTTGGCGCCTGCTTTTGCTTCCTTGGTTGCCATCGTCTAATCCTCGGCCTTAGCGGTTGCGCGGGATCGCGTCGCCGCTCTTCACGCTGATCCGCTCCTTCGTGCCGTCGGTATCAATCCGACGGCGCGTCCGGGTCGGGGTTCCCGACTTCGGATCGAGCAGCATCACGTTCGAGACATGCACCGGGGCCGGCATCTCGATGATGCCCGACTGCTCCTCGGCGGTGCGCGCCTTGCGGTGCTTCTTCACGATGTTCACGCCATCGATCACCACCCGCGACGTCTTGGTGAGGATGCGGATCACCTTCCCTTCCTTGCCCTTGTCTTCACCGCGCATCACGCGCACGGTGTCGCCCTTCGTCACCTGGAGCGCCTCGCGCTCCGCGTTGATCGCATGGCGGCGCGTCAGGCGCGACCCCATGGTCTTGCGATGTTTCAGGACGCGCATTTAGAGAACCTCCGGAGCCAGCGAGACGATCTTCATGTACTTCTTCTCGCGCAGTTCCCGGGCCACCGGGCCAAAGATGCGCGTCGCCCGCGGCTCACCCTTGTCGTCGATGATGACCACTGCATTCTCGTCGAAGCGGATGTAGCTCCCGTCCTTGCGGCGGGTCTCCTTCACCGTGCGCACCACCACCGCGCGCGCCACCTCGGCCTTCTTCACCGTGCCGTTCGGCAGCGCGTCCTTCACCGCCACGATCACCTGGTCACCCAGGCGGGCGTAGCGACGGCGCGTGCCGCCCAGCACGCGGATCACCAGGGCGCGCTTGGCGCCGCTGTTGTCCGCAACCTTCACGACGGATTCCTGTTGGATCATGGCTCGGTCCCCTTACTGCGCGCGTTCGACGATTTCGACCACACGCCACCGCTTGTCCTTCGACAGCGGGCGGGTCTCGGTGATGCGCACCACGTCGCCGACCTTCGCCGAGTTCTCCTCGTCGTGGGCCTTCAGCCGCGTCGTCCGCGTCACCATCTTGCCATACACCGGGTGCGGCACGCGACGCTCGATCGCCACGACTACCGTCTTCTGCATCTTGTCGCTGACCACCTTCCCCAGGCGCACCTTGCGCGTCGGGCGGGCAGCCGCGTCAGCCTTCGTCTGTTCAGCCATTAATCATTCCTCGGGTCAGCGGCCAGCGGCCGCGCCCGCGGACTTCTCGCGCAGCACGGTCTTGAGTCGCGCAATGTCCTTGCGGATCACCCGCATGCGCAGCGGGTCGTTCAACGGCTCGGTCGCGCCACGAAACCGCAGGCGAAACCGCTCCTCTTCCAGTTCCTTGATGCGCCCTTCGATCTCGGCGCCACTCAGTTCACGAATCTGTCCGGCCTTCATGCGGTGTGCGCCTCCTCGCGGGCCACAAACTTCGTACGGATGCCCAGCTTCGCGGCGGCCAATGCCATCGCCTTCTGGGCCAGCTCCCTGTCTACGCCTTCAATCTCGAACATCACGCGTCCCGGCTTCACCACCGCCACCCACCCCTCGGGCGATCCCTTGCCCTTGCCCATGCGGGTTTCGGCCGGCTTCTTGGTGATCGGCTTGTCGGGGAAGATGCGAATCCACACCTTGCCGCCGCGCTTGATGTGGCGCGTCAGTGCCACACGGGCCGCTTCGATCTGCCGGTTGGTCACCCATCCCGGCTCCAGCGACTGCAACCCGTACGACCCGAACGACACCTCGGCCCCGCGCGTCGCCAGCCCGCGCGTGCGCCCCTTGAACATCTTGCGGAACTTGACCCGCTTCGGACTCAGCATTGGTCAGTTCCTCACGCGTCGGACGAATACGTGGAGCTGCCCTTGCGGCCGTCCACCATTTCGCCCTTGAAGATCCAGACCTTCACGCCAATCGTCCCGAAAGTCGTCTTGGCCGTGCTGGTCGCATAATCGATGTCGGCCCGCAGCGTATGGAGCGGCACGCGCCCTTCGCGATACCCTTCCACGCGCGCGATCTCGGCCCCGCCCAGGCGCCCGCCGCACTTCACCTTGATCCCCTCGGCCCCCATGCGCATCGCGCTCTGCACCGCCCGCTTCATCGCGCGACGGAACGAGATGCGCTGCGCCAGCTGCGCGGCGATGTTGTCGGCGACCAGCTGCGCCTCGATCTCGGGCCGCTTGATCTCCTCGACGTTGATGCCGACGTCCTTGCCCGTGATCTGCTGCAGCTCGGACTTCAGCTTCTCCACCTCTTCGCCCTTCTTGCCGATCACCACACCCGGACGCCCCGTGTGCATGGTCACCACGACCTTGCCCGGCTTGCGCTCGATGATGATGTCTGCAATCGCCGGGCTCGCGTTCCCCGGGAACCGGCGCAGGCGCAGGTACTTCCGGAGGAGGTCGTCCTCCTTCAGCAGCTGCGGGTAGTCCTTCGTCGCAAACCAGCGCGACCGCCAATCCTTGGTGATGCCAAGGCGGAAGCCGATCGGATTAGTCTTCTGTCCCATTAGCGCCCTTCCTTCTCGGCCACGATGATTTCCACGTGGCTGGTCCGCTTGTGAACGGGCGTCGCGCGGCCCATGGCCGCCGGTACCCACCGCTTCAGCTTCGGCCCTTCATTGACGAGCGCCGTCTTGATGTAGAGCTGGTCCACGTCCAGCGACGCATTCGTCGCCCGGGCGGCCTGCTCTGCATTCGCCACCGCACTCTTCACCACCTTCGAGATCTGCTTGGCGGCATGCTTCTTGGAGAACTGCAGCAGCGCCAGCGCGTCATTGACCCCCAGCCCGCGAATCTGGTCGATGACCAGCCGCATCTTGTAGGGACTCTGGCGCGTGGTGCGCTGAATCGCGCGTGCCTCAGCCATGGCCTACTTCCCTCCCTTGGCCGGCGCGGCCGACGGTGCCGGCTTCGCCTTGGAATCGGCCGTCTTGCCAGCCGCCGTGTGCCCGCGGAACATCCGCGTCGGCGCAAACTCGCCGAGCTTGTGGCCCACCATGTTTTCGGTCACGTACACCGGGATGAACTTGTTCCCGTTGTGCACCGCGAACGTGTGCCCCACGAAATCGGGAAGCACCGTGCTCGCGCGTGACCACGTCTTGATCACCTTCTTCTCGCTGCGGGTGTTCATCCCCTGGACCTTCTTCATCAGGCCTTCTGCGATGAACGGACCCTTCTTGATGCTGCGTGCCATAGTCGATTTTTCCGGTTAGCTCTGCGTGGCCTTGCCGCGCTTCCGGCCGCGGACGATCAGGCGCTGCGACGGCTTCTTCTTGTTGCGCGTCTTCACGCCTTCCTTCTTGCCCCACGGGCTCACCACGTTCCGGCCGCCGCGCGTGCGGCCGCCATGCGGGTGATCCACCGGGTTCATGACTTCGCCACGCACCTTCGGGCGATGTCCCTTCCAGCGCGTCTTGCCCGCCTTGCCCCACGAAATCAGCTCGTGCTCGGCGTTGCCCACTTCGCCGATCGTCGCCAGGCAGTTGCCGTGGACCATGCGCATTTCCGTGGACGCCATGCGCAGCGTCACGTACTCGCCTTCCTTGGCCACGACCTGCACCGACGTCCCGGCCGACCGGGCCATCTGCCCGCCCTTGCCCGGCTTGAGCTCGACATTGTGCACCGACGTGCCCAGCGGCACCTCGCGCAGCGGCATCGCGTTGCCTGTGCGGACATCCGCCCCGGGCCCCGACGTCACCGTGTCGCCCACCACCAGTCCCTTGGGGTGGAGGATGTAGCGCAGTTCCCCGTCCGCATACGTCACCAGCGCAATGCGCGCCGTGCGGTTGGGATCGTATTCGATGTGCGTGACCGTTGCCGGCACGCCGTGCTTGTTGCGCTTGAAGTCGATCACGCGATACTTGCGCTTGTGACCGCCGCCGATGCGTCGCATGGCGATGTGGCCGTGATTGTCACGACCGCCTGACTTCTTCAGTGGTTCCGTGAGCGACTTCTCGGGCGTCGACCGCGTGATCGTGTCGAAATCCGACACGGAGCGGAAGCGCGAAGAGGCCGTCACCGGCTTGAATTGACGGATGCCCATGTCTTAGCCCTCGAATATCTCGATCGTGTCGCCCTGACGGAGCTTCACGATGGCCTTCTTCCAACGCGGACGCAGACCGGAGCTTTGGCCGACACGGCGCGGCTTCCCGCGCTGCTGCGACGTCCAGACTCCGGTGACATGCACGCCGAACAGCGACTCGATGGCCTGCTTGATGGCCGCCTTGTTCGCGTCGGGATGGACCTCAAACGTGTACTCGCCCCGGTCCTGGAACGCCGCCGAACTCTTCTCGGTGACGATCGGGCGCACGATGGTGCGAAACGGAGTGGGCATGGATTACTTCCCCTTCTTCTTCGGGGCAGCGGCCTTCTTGGCCGGCGCCTTCTTGGCTGCAGCCGCCGCGGGCTTCGCCGCCGCCTTCTTGGCCGGCGCCTTCTTCACCGCGACCTTCTTCGCCACCGCCTTCTTCGACACCTCGGCCGCCTTGCGGGCCTTGGGCGTCTTGGGCGCGGCAGCCTTCTTGACCTTGACCTTCGCCATCGCCTTCTCGGTCATCGGCGCCAGCGTGTGGCCAATCGCCGAGGCTTCCACCAGCACCACGTCCGACCAGAGGACGTCGTAAGTGGAGGCGTCGCTGAAGGGCATCACGTGGGCTTTCGGCAGGTTGCGGCCGCTCAGGAAAACGTTCGGCTTCACGCCGTCCGTCAGGATCAGCACTTTCTTGTCCGCCACGTCGAGGCGCGCCAGCAGCTGCTGCAGCTGCGCCGTCTTCGGGGCGTCGTACGCGAACTGGTCGATCACCAGCAGGCAGTTCTCGCGGGCCCGGGCGTTGAACGCGCTCTTGCGCGCCAGCTGCCGCACCTGCTTCGGCACCGTCTGCGAATAGTTGCGGCTGCCGCCCGGACCAAACACCGTGCCGCCGCCTGGCCAGTTCGGGGCGCGCGTCGAACCCTGACGGGCCCGGCCGGTCCCCTTCTGCTTCCACGGCTTCTGGTTGCCGCCGGCCACCAGCCCGCGCGTCTTGGTCGACGCATTGGCCTGCCGCTGGTTCGCCAGGATCGCCTTCACCACCTGCTGCATCACCGGCATGTTCACCGTGCCGTCGAACGTGGCCGACGGCAGGCTCACCTTCTCGCGCGGCGTCCCCTGCGCGGTGAATGCGGCCGCTTCGTATGTCATCGTGTCAGCCATGGATTAACCCTGCTTGCGGACGAGCACGATGCCGTTGGTCGGCCCGGCCACCGCACCGCGGATGTACAGAAGGTTGCGTTCCGCATCGACCTTCTCGACGCGGAGATTGATCTGCGTGTGACGCGCGTCGCCGTAGTGACCGGGCATCTTCTTGCCCTTGATCACGCGCGACGGGTCGGTGCCAGGTCCGATCGAGCCCGGACGGCGATGCTTCGTGTTGCCGTGGGTGTTCGGCCCGCCGTGGAATCCGTAGCGCTTGACCACGCCCTGGAAGCCGCGCCCCTTCGACGTCCCCGTCACCTTCACGGTCTCGCCCGGCGCAAAGATGCCCACGGTAATGATGTCGCCGACGTTGTACGTCGGGATTTCCGGATTCTTCCCCTGCGCGTCGTCCAGGCGCACCGAGCGCAACACGCGCGGTGCGGCCGCGAGTCCCGCCTTGACGGCGTGACCGATGGCGGCCTGGTTCGCGCGCGACCCACGGGGCTCGCGCTCCCCCTTCTTGCTCTCCCGGCGCGTCTTCTGCGCGCCGTAGCCGAGCTCAACCGCGGCAAAGCCCGCCGTCTCCTTCGTCATCACCTTCGTGACGGGATTCGGCGTCGCCTCGACGACGGTCACGGGGATCTGCTGCCCCGCTGCGTTGAAGATCTGGGTCATGCCCAGCTTCTTTCCAATGATTCCGATCATGAGTTCCTCGGGATTAGTCGCGGCCGCCCGCGCCGACTGCGCGTGGCTGATTGGCCGTTGGACTCTTAGCCGATAGTCAGCGGCCGGACGAAGGAAGCGTGACCGCTTCCGTCTGCCGCCCACCGCCTACCGTCTATTTCACTCCACCTTGATTTCGACGTCCACGCCGGCCGGCAGGTCCAGCTTGGTCAGCGCGTCCACCGTCTGCGCGCGCGAATCGAGGATGTCGATCATGCGCTTGTGCGTCTTCAGTTCGAACTGTTCCCGTGACTTCTTGTCCACGTGCGGCGAGCGGAGCACCGTCCACCGCTGCGTCTTCGTCGGCAGCGGGATCGGGCCCGACACCTGCGCCCCCGTCTTCTCCGCCGTACGGACGATGTCCGCCGCGGCCTGGTCGATGACGGCGTGGTCGAACGCCTTGAGTCGAATGCGAATCTTGCCAGCCATGTAGTTCCCCTGAGCCTGGAACGGTGGCGCGGGCGGGGGGACATCGCCCCCCGGCCCGTCCATCGTCAATCGTCTGTCTACGCGAGAATCTTGGTTACGACGCCGGCGCCCACCGTGCGGCCACCCTCACGGATGGCGAAGCGCAGCGTCTCTTCCATCGCGATCGGCGTGATCAACTCGATCACCATCTGGACGTTGTCGCCCGGCATCACCATCTCGGTGCCGGCCGGCAGCTCGATCGAGCCCGTCACGTCCGTCGTGCGGAAGTAGAACTGCGGGCGATAGCCCTTGAAGAACGGCGTGTGACGGCCGCCTTCATCCTTGCCCAGCACGTAGACCTCGGCCTCGAACTTCGTGTGCGGAGGAATGGAACCGGGCTTGGCCAGCACCATGCCGCGCTCGATTTCCTTCTTGTCCACGCCACGGAGCAGCAGGCCGACATTGTCGCCCGCCTGGCCGTCGTCCAGCAGCTTGCGGAACATCTCGACGCCCGTGCAGACCGACTTCTTGGTCGAGTTGAACCCGACGAGCTCGATTTCCTCGCCCGTCTTGATCTTGCCGCGCTCAATGCGCCCCGTCGCCACCGTGCCACGACCCGTGATCGAGAACACGTCCTCGACCGGCATCAGGAACGGCTTGTCGATTTCGCGCACCGGCTGCGGAATGAAGGTGTCCAGAGCCTCGTACAGCTCCTTGATCTTCTCCACCCAGACCGGGTCCCCTTCGATCGCCTTGATCGCCGAGCCGCGGATCACCGGGGCGTTGTCACCGTCGAACTTGTACTTCGACAGCAGCTCACGCACCTCGAGCTCCACGAGGTCCAGCAATTCCGTGTCCTCGACGAGGTCGCACTTGTTGAGGAACACGATCAACCGCTTCACGTTCACCTGGCTGGCGAGCAGGATGTGCTCGCGCGTCTGCGGCATCGGGCCGTCCACGGCCGACACCACGAGGATCGCGCCGTCCATCTGCGCCGCACCCGTGATCATGTTCTTCACGTAGTCGGCGTGCCCGGGGCAGTCGACGTGCGCGTAGTGACGATTCGGCGTCTCGTACTCGACGTGCGAAGTCGCAATCGTCAGAATCTTCGTGGGATCGCGACGCCCCTGGGACTCCGAGGCCTTCGCGACTTGGTCATAGGCTACGTACTTCGTGCCGAAGCCCATGTCCGCCGACACTTTCGTGAGGGCGGCGGTGAGTGTCGTCTTGCCGTGGTCGACGTGGCCGATGGTGCCCACGTTTACATGCGGCTTGTTGCGCTCGAACTTTGCCTTGGCCATTGGAAAGATCCTGTACGGTAAAAAGGTGGTACGGGGTTACTTCGCCTTGGAGACGATCTCTTCCATCTTTGCTTTCGGTACTTCCTCGTAATGCGAGAATTCCATCGAGTAGACCGCGCGCCCCTGCGTCATGCTGCGGAGCTTCGTGGAGTACCCGAACATCTCGCTCAGCGGCACGGTCGACGCGATCACCTGCGCCTCACCGCGCTGCATCATGCCGCCGATCTTGCCCCGGCGGGCTGAGAGGTCGCCCAGCACGTCGCCCATGTACTGCTCGGGCGTCACGCACTCGACCTTCATCATGGGCTCGAGGATCACCGGGTGGGCGGCACGCGCCGCCGTCTTGATGGCCATCGAACCGGCAATCTTGAACGCCATTTCGCTCGAGTCGACGTCGTGGTACGAGCCGTACACCAGCTCCACCTTCACGTCGACCATCGGGAAGCCGGCCAGGATGCCGTTTTCCAGCGCTTCCTTGATGCCC